>CAIQAL010000038.1 GCA_903869825.1 uncultured bacterium | reverse complement strand
ATTCTCTGCCTTCTTGTAATGCATCGTCTGCTTTTTTAAGAAATTCAGAATCTTCTTTAAGCCAGCGATAATAACTGGCACGCCCAATTCCAGTTCGCTTACATGCAATTTCAATAATAGGCATTTCGGAAAGAGACTTTACTGTTTGTTCTTCGTGCATAATAACCTAACGAAGTTTTTCTCAGAGTATCGAAAATAATGACATTTTTATTAGAATCAAAAACCTCATTATTTTTTAACCATGTAGCAGAATCACCAAAATAAACTTTGGCATTAAAATCAAGCGCTAAATTATGGACAGCTTGTTTGTAATTTTCCAATTCATTTTTTGGAAGGTTTATCGTTAGATACTCATTCGCTTTGTAAGTAACGATAGCTCCACGCTCAGAAATTAATGTGTCAATTTTAACTCCAGTTAATTGCTCAAAATTATTTCTCAGTCTATAAGTTGGAGTATCGGAGTTTGGTATAAGAATTGCATTATTTCTAACCAGCAATTCATTTAACCCGTCAAGTGAATAGTTGCAAGAATAAGTTTTGTCAGTTAAAACCCCATCTTGGTCACAAAGTATTATTTTCATCTTTTTCCTTTTTAAAGAACAATTTTTCACTCTTGTGGTGAGCGTTTACCATAAAGTTTTTAGATGACTTAAAACCCTTTCTCAAAATGAGGAAGAAAAGATGTTGGAGAATTAAAATAAATTCTCCAACACTAATTTTTCATCACTTGTTTTTCGTTTTTTCTTCCCAAAAACCAAATTCGAACAGCTGTTTTAACATTTCTTTATTGTCATAAATTCCAAAAAAATCTTTCTCCTTTTTTTGAAAATAAAGAACATTAAGATTTTTAACCTTTAATTCTTTTTTGAATTCTTTAAGACGTTCTTCTGCGATGTAAAAAATGCGAACTGAAGAAAAGTAATTTGGTGGAAGCACAAGATCTCCACTTACTCCAAAACATTTATCATCAACAAGATAATCTAAAATTTCCTGTATATGTTTTTTGTTTTTAGAATCATATACATGATAATAACACCTTAAAACTTTTTTTTCGTTTTGTAGAATTGGATCACCCAAATGAATTTTGTTTTGATTTTGGTTAGTTGGTCCAATAAAGTAAAACCATATATCTTTACGATTAGACCAGTGATACTCAGCTTTAATTAACCTTAATTTTTCCATTGTTTATTTTTTAAAGGAACAATATTTTAGATTTGTCGTTTTATAGGTATACAAACCAAAACCCCTTCCTGTTAGGAAGGGGTTGTATTCGAGTAATATTTATAAAATATTTATGAATGCAAAGACAACCCTTTCCCAACAGAATTTTGAGAATGGTGATGATGTAATTTATTTAATACTAGACGATATCCACCAAGCGGTCCTTTAAGCCACTTTGAAATACGAGCTATAGTAGTTGAAGAAAGCCCTGTTTTTTCTATGATTGCATTATATTGAGTATCTTTGGTTAGTAGGCGAGCAGTTTCCAAACGACTAGAAAATTCTTTTATTTCTTTTTCTGTCATAATATCACGTAGAAAACGCCTCGCTTCATCTTCGTCTTTAAGACATAAAAAAGCTTCTATTAACTGCTTATTTTCTTTTATTTTCCAATTTATTTCCTGCATACTAGCTACTTTATCAGAATAAAGTAATTTAGTCAAGTAAAGTTATCCACAGACTTAAAACATCAAAATACTGACAACTTCTAGCTTAATTTAATTAATTTATTACTTAAAGCTATTCTCCCCCTTAAACATCCCAACAATTCTCTCTTCTCAATATCACTCCCTTCTTTTAATACATATCTAGCATATCCTCGTATATCAACACTTGGTATACTAACTTTCTCTTTTTTCCCTAAAAAGAAATTTTGTAAGTTTGTAAATTTTTCAACATCCACTTTAATTTTTTCTTTAATTTGAATCTCATTAATATCAATCTTTTCAATTAATTCTTCAAACTGTTTTAAAATATCTTTTTCTTCTGTATAGCCACATTTGCAGTCGGTGCCTCGTGCCTTGGTGCAACCATAATAGACATATCTTGTAATTGTTCCGTTCTTATATTTCTTAAACTTTTCATCAGCACATATACCAGATCCACAAAGTCCACAAGTCATCATTTTAGTGAAAGCAAATTCTTTATTTTCGATTCTAAGGACATTACTTTTAATTTGCTCTTGGACTAAATTAAATAATTCTTTCGTTATTAACGGTTCATGCTTTCCTGTATACCAGTTACCAGACTTCTTAGGATATTCAAACACTCCGTAATAGAAAGGATTATCTAATATCTTGTATATATTACCTAAACTAAGATGTTTCTTCCCATTAGAAGTTCTGAAGTTCAAATCAAACCTAAGCCAATTATATATCTTTCTTCCACTCCAGTGTTCATATGCTACTTTTTCAAACATTTTTTTAATAGCTGGTGATCTTTCAGGATCAACCAGCACTTCACACTTTTTGTCCATCATTTTTTGGTTTAGATAACCAGTGGGTGCTACCCCTGGTCTTAATCCCATTTCACATCTTGTTCTTAGCCCACGTTTTACATTTACACTTTTATTATCGTTCTCAAGTTTTGCTTGAGAACATAAAATCATTAATAGAAACTTTTCATTTGGTGAGTTCTTAAAGTGTTGTCCGTAAGTTCGTATCTCCAGAAGTAATTGTTGATCCATTAAATCTACGACTGACCCAAGATCTCCAGCGTTTCTTGAAAGTCTATCAGGTGCCCAAGTTAGAATTCCATTAAATCGCCCACGCCGTATATCTTCCAATATTTCTTTGTATACAGGCCTCTGACCTGATTCTTTAGCTGAGTGAGATTCTCGTCTAATTTCAACAATCTCAAGATTTTCTCTTTCGGCAAGTTCAAGCATTTCCTTGATTTGTGAATCAATTGAAAGGACTTGGCGTTCTTCTGATTCGGTTGATTTACGAGCATACAATACATACCTTATCTTTTGTACTGGTGCAAGAACCTCCTTATTAATTCTAGCTGTTGTATATGTTTCCATATACCAATGGTGTCAGAGAAAGAGGGCTTTGCTAAGTCTATGCAGAACTAGGGATTCATAGCATAATCGTATTTAAAATAGTGACATTTATATGTAACTTTATAAGCCTAAGTAGTGTCACTTTTGTCACTTTTTTAATTCGCACGAGATACATCGTTATGGTAATATAAAATTATTAGAAATAACGTTACAGGGCTTGTCAGTGAAAGGTCCTAACACGAGTGTCCCCGCAAAAAGTGTTATAATGTACTTATGGATAAAGAAGCGACGCTAAAACAATTGCAGGAAAAAAACGAAAAGTTGACGAAGCTCCAATCGGCGAAAAGTGACCTGATCTCAATCAGTGCGCACCAGATTCGTACTTCCCTTTCCGCCATTAAGTGGATCGTGAGAATGTTTATCAATGGAGACGTTGGAAAACTTACCGCAGAGCAAGAAAATTTAATGAAAAAAGCTTATGAAGATAACGACCGGGCAATCAATACTGTCACCGAACTTTTGATGGACAATAAAAGGGAAGACCTGTTGGAAAAAAAATACAGCTTTGAAGCAATAAACTTAATTGAATTAGTTGATGACACGATTTTCGATTTTTCCGGTGAAGCTCATGCCAGAAAAGTAGAGGTTATTTTCCTCCGGCCAGAAAACTTGCCGAAAGTTACAGTGGACAAAGAAAAAATGTTGATCGTCTTACAAAACCTAATCGAAAACGCAATAAAATACAGCAATCAAAATGAAAAGGTATTTATCGCCTTACGAGAAAAAGATGGTGCAGTTGAAATTTCAATTAAAAATAACGGAACTCCGATTTCTGGAAAGGGAAAGCCAAAGATCTTCCAGAAATTTTATCGTGAGCCTGATGCCATAAAGAAAGAAGCAGTTGGTTCAGGAATAGGCTTATTTACCGCAAAACAGGTCGTCGAGGCCCACCACGGTAAGATATGGTTCGAAAGTGATTGGGATAAAGGAACCACTTTCTTTGTAACGATTCCATGTAAAAAATAGCTTCCACTTATTTGCTTGTGTTCCCATCCCACCGTAGTATAATTAATATATGGCAAAAACAATTTTTATAATAGAGGATGATGAATTTCTTCAAGGACTAGAGGCAACCAAACTCAAAAAAGAAGGTTATGATATTTTATCTGCTTTAAAAGGAACGGAGGCTTTTGAAATTATTGATAGAAAAGAAAAAATCGATTTAATTTTACTTGACCTAATGCTCCCTGAGATAGACGGTTTCGCCATTTTAAAAAAAGTGAGAGAAGAAAGCCATGTTCCAAAAGTTCCAGTAATCGTATTTTCAAACTTATCCGAAGAAAAAGACATTGAAAGGGCCAAAAAATTGGGAATAAGCGAATTCTTAATCAAATCAAATTTTAATCTTGATGAACTAACTCAAAAAGTAAGAGAATTGATTGGTAAATAATCAATAAATGCAACTTAGCGACCGACTCGAAACAATCTCCCGCTTAGACGAAAATCAAAAAAAAGCCCTAAAAAAGCTTAACCTTTTTTCCGTGCACGATTTACTTTTTCACTTTCCGGTCCGATATAGTGACATCAGTGAAGTGAGACAAATAGCAGAATTAGTGACGGGAGAAACGGCCACTATTTACGGAAAAATTTCAAAATTAAAAACAAAAAAAGGTTACCACTCTAAAATACCTATGGGCGAAGGAGAAGTGACAGATTTATCCGGGAAAATAAAAATAACTTGGTTTCATCAAGCGTACCTCGCAAAAATGTTGCACGATGGAGAGTCTGTTAAACTTACTGGGAAAGTTACTACTGGCAAAAATGGTATTTATTTGGCAAACCCAGAATTTGAAACAACAACCAACCTTCCCATTGATTCTCATAACACTCTTTTTAACAAAGAAGGATTCTCTAATGCTGGATTCTCTTTCCCTTTTTATCAAGAATCACGGGGGGTAACTTCAAAATGGTTTTATCATACGATTGAAAAAATATTGCGGGGCAAGACCTTGGATAACCTACAGGATTATTTACCGAGTGAAATTCTAAAAAAATACAACTTACCAACTTTAAAAACTGCCCTAATATGGATTCACAAACCAAAAAACAAAGATGACGCTGAAATGGCAAGAAAAAGATTTGCTTTTGAAGAGGTTTTTTTTATTCAACTCGAACGTCAACACAACAAGCTCGAATATCGTAAAAATAAATCTTTTCTAATACAGTCCGATAAAAATGAAATTGAAAAATTTTTAAAACGTTTTCCTTTCTCTCTCACTGATTCTCAGGAAAAATCCATCGAAACAATCTTATCGGATATGACCAGGACTTTTCCAATGTCGCGCCTTCTTGAAGGCGATGTCGGTTCCGGAAAAACTGCCGTTGCCGCAACTGCGGCTTATGTTGCAGTACAAAATCATTCGCAAGCTGGTTATATGGCTCCGACCGAAATTCTAGCCACTCAACATTTTGAATCTTTCATCCAGTATTTCAAACATTTGCCAATCAATATTGGACTTATTACCGGAAGTGGCTGCCGAAAATTCCCATCCAAGGTTGACCCCACCGGCTGGACCAATATTTCTCGGGCCCAACTTTTGAAATGGGTTTCAAGTGGCGAAATTTCTATTTTAATCGGCACTCATTCTTTGATTCAAAAAACAGTTAAATTCAAAAATTTGGCCTTAGTAGTAATTGACGAACAGCATAGATTCGGAACCACCCAAAGAATGAAACTGGTTCGGAAAGATAAAATCGCTCCCCATCTTCTTTCAATGACTGCTACTCCTATCCCCCGAACTTTAGCCCTTACAATTTATGGCGATTTGGATTTATCCCTCTTGTCCGAAATGCCCTCCGGTAGAAAAAAAATAATTACTGAAATTATTGCCCCAAACCAACGAGAAAAAACTTATGAAAATATAAGAATCGAAATGACTCGGGGAAGACAAATGTATGTCATTTGTCCGAGAATTGACGAACCTGATCCTGAAAAGGAATTAGCTCTCAATGTAAAATCTGCTGTGGCAGAAGCGAAACGTTTGAAAAAAGAAATTTTCCCAGAATATGAAATCGGAGTACTTCACTCTAAGATGAGCAAAGAAAAGAAAGAAAAAGTTATGCAAGATTTTACTAACGGTAAATTAAATATTTTATGCGCCACGTCTGTGGTGGAAGTCGGGGTAAACGTTCCGAATGCCACCATCATAATCATTGAGGGAGCAGAAAGATTCGGACTTGCCCAATTGCACCAACTTCGGGGGAGGGTCATTCGCAGTAACCACCAGGCATATTGTTACGTTTTTGCGGAAGCGAAATCCGAAAAAACCATTCAACGATTGACCGCCTTAAAAAAGGCAAGAAACGGCTTTGAATTGGCGGAACTTGATTTGTCTTTGCGAGGGTCTGGAGAACTTGGTGGAACAAAACAATGGGGAATTTCCGATATCGCAATGGAAGCAATCAAAAATCTAAAAATGGTAGAAGCTGCCCGCATCGAAGCACTTCGTTTAATTACCGAAGATCCGGAACTTTCCAAATATCCCTTATTAAAATCTAGGGCTCAAGAAAAGACTGGGGAGTTTCATTTTGAATAGATATTCCTAATTATTTTCCAAACTAACTTTTGTCCCTGGTTTCTTTAAAAAATTTTGGCAACGAGCTCACCCACTTTTTGTGTAACTTTTTTACCAATGTTATAACCACCCCAAAATGGGTTTTCCTTCATATAAGAAATATGGTCCGCAACTTTTTCAAAGGAATCCTTCTCCTATAAAGAAGCTGGTCTTTCTGCAGAATCTGGTTTTTCTGTATTTGGAGATTTTTCTTGCTGAGACCTGGTATTAGGTTTTTCTTTTTCAAAACTCATAGAATGATGATAACACGTACTATCTTTGAAAAACAATTTTTTCAGCCAGATAATTTTGTCCGTCCTCTTGGATTCGAACCAAGGACCCCAGAGGTATAAGCTCTGTGCTCTAACCAGCTGAGCTAAGGACGGATGCCTAATACAGACGGGCTGGTAAGTTTATCTTACAAAATTAAGCTTCATTTAGCAAAGTTTACACCATTTTCTCTATTTCTTTCCTCTTCGGTTCTATCCCGTTCGCGATAAGAACTTTTTCAAAATCTTCTCTTTCTAAAGTTTCTACTTCTATCAATCTGTGCGCTATCGCATCAAGCGCTTTTCGATGTTCGGTCAAAACCTTTTCCGCTGAAACGATTCCATCATTCATAATTCTTGAAACCTCCGAATCAACTTTAGACGAAATATTTTCGGAATAATCTTTTTCTACTCCCCCCATAAATTCAGGACGTAATCCTCCGTCTTCGAGAGAAATCGGTCCAATCAAGTCGGACATCCCAAAACGAGTCACCATCGCACGAGCAAGATTCGTTGCTCCTTGAAGGTCGCTTGAAGGTCCAGTCGTAATATCCCCGAAAACCATTTTTTCTGCTACGTAGCCACCGAGAGACATCGCAATGTCGTCGATAAATTCTCTCTTTGATTGAAGTCTTCGATCTTCGAGTGGCAATTTTAAAGTGTACCCGCCGGCATTTCCCCGAGCAACAATTGAAACTTTGTGAACCGGATCGGCATTCGGTAATACTGACGCGACAAGTGCGTGGCCAGCTTCATGATATGCCGTGATTTCCTTTTCTTTTTTAGAAAGTAAATGACTTTTGCGTTCTGGTCCAAGCATTACTTTTTCTATCGCCCGAATCAGATCAAATTGGAAAACTTTTTTACGGTTTTCACGCGCAGCTAAGATTGCTCCTTCGTTCATCAAGGAATATAAATCTGCCCCAGAAAATCCCGGAGTACGTTCCGCAATTAATTTTAAATTAATGTCTTCGGCAAGTGGTTTTTTTATAGCGTGAATTTTTAAAATCTCTTCTCGGTCAGCTCGGTCTGGCAAATCAAGAATTACTTTTCGATCAAAACGTCCTGGACGGATAAGAGCCGGATCAAGCACATCTGGTCGGTTCGTCGCTGCCATTACAATAACTTTATCGTTCGGTTCGAAACCATCCATCTCTACTAGTATTTGGTTTAGGGTTTGTTCTCGTTCATCATTTCCTCCCCCAAATCCTCCTCCTCGAGTGCGTCCGATTGCGTCTATTTCATCTACGAAAATAATTGCCGGCGCTGCTTTTTTGGCCATTTTAAATAAATCTCGAACACGAGATGCCCCCACCCCGACAAACATTTCTACGAATTCCGACCCGGATAAATGGAAGAAAGGGACTGATGCTTCCCCAGCCACCGCTCTTGCAAGTAATGTTTTTCCTGTTCCTGGAGCACCAGTCAAGATAACTCCTTTTGGAATTCGCGCTCCGATTTCCAAAAACTTTTTTGGACTTTTCAAAAAATCCACGATCTCTTTCAATTCTTCTTTTGCTTCTTTACAACCAGCCACGTCTTTAAAAGTGACGCGATTATTTTTATCGTCGGGGTCAGTAATGCGCGCTTTCGATTGCCCAAAAGTAAATGCTTGCATCCCCGCTCCTTTTACCTGGCGAGACAAATACCAGAAGAAAAATGCGATAAATAAAATCGGAAGCAGATACGGCAAAATGTTTATTACCCAGTAGCCAAATCCATTTGGATTTTTTACTTCAATCGTAGTTCCAGCGAGCATTTCGGGTTTTACTCCGTAGTTCGCTAGTGTTTGTGATAACGACGCCTCAACTTCTTTCTTTGCTTTCTTAATAGTGCCGTCAGAATAAGTAATAGTCAAATCTTCACTCTCAACCACAATGTCTTTCACTTCTCCGGCAATGACACTTTTTGCCAAATCTGAAATTGGAACTTCTGATGGACTTTTTGGTGTGCCGGAAATAAGAAGATAAAGAGCGGTAATGACCATAAAGACAAAAATAGCTCCAGCGATATTCGTGCTGAATTTTGGTGCTTTTTTCGTATTTTTCCCCTTCCCCTCCGGGGTATTTTTATTCAAAAAATTTAAATCCATAGGTCAATAATATAGCATAAAAAACATTAAAAGTTAATTAAAGTAGTTCAAGTAATATATATACCATATATATATAAGAAATAATAAAAAGGATTTGGCTTAATGTTTGGAAAAATAAAAAAAACCTATCCTCGTTATAAGAATAGGTCTTTGTTTAACTGATTATGATGGTTGTGATTAATGTTCCCTGTACGGATTCCCAACAAATAACCTTGTAGACCTTAAGGGTATTAGTTTTATATTATTGCTATTGCCTCCACAGCTGGTTCTTCTTTTCGAAGAAATATTTTTTTGAACCCGCAGAAGGCTAATCCCGTCATACAAAAAAGAACATATTTCTGAGGACATTGCTCCTCTTTTTGTTTTCATCTTGGGGATTTTAATTAAAAAAAATAAATTAACTAATCTTGCGGAAAAATCACGCATTTTCCTCTGTATTGCCCAAACTCGGAAGGATAATTCAATTTAACATTAAATAATCTCGGAGTTGCTCCGAGAAATAATGTAGACCGAATTGCAAAACGCATTAAAACACAAGCCCTTTCGCCATTGTCTATGGGAGGACAAGCATCAATTCCAAGCAGAACATTGTCCTCATTCGTCTGCAAAGAACCTAAGTACATTTTCCCATCTGAAAAACTTAATACTAGTTCTTCTTCGATCTCGGGATTCCCGCTAGCGATATGATTAATTGCGATACTGCTCTTGTAAAAGAGCTCGACATAGTCGACCCCATTTACAGACAAAATGTTAGCTATTCTTTCGAAATCTTTAAATTTCCTCATATTCTATGGTTTTTTTGATTAGATTAATAATTAATTGTTAACTGTTCTTAAAATCCATAAAGACCCTCAGAACAGTCAACAAAATTAACCAAAAACCTTCTTGTCAAAGTACCTTCTTTCCCTACACAAACTATCACACATTGAACTATGGGTCAATGAGCCGTAATGGTTCAAGTTCCCGCTATGTATCAACAAAAGAACCTTTATTAAATAAGGCTCAAAAAATGGTGGAGATGCGGGGAGTCGAACCCCGGTGCAGAAAGTTATTGCCAAGAAGTCTACATGTGTAGCACTCTTTTTGTTTTAAATTAAAAAATTCTTAAGCGAGCCAAATATTTTTTAATCGATTCTCTTTGGTTTTCTAGAAGAATTCGAGACCAGTTTCTCCCCTATCCCGATAATATTATGCCTTTACCCATATATCGGAAGTCTATGGGAAAGACACCAATTCTGGCTTACGCGAGAACTGGAACAAAAGAGAAGTTCGCCATACTGAAGTATGGAGAAACTGCATCTTTTGCCTTAGTAGCTAATTTTGCAATTAACATTTGAACGAAGTTTTACGAGATCACGTCCGTGCTCGACATGCATCAAGAGCGATAGGCTATCTGTCTATGCCTGACATCCCCATTTTATTTTCAACGATCTTTTGTGCTGCGACGGATTTCGCGGTCAGTATCTCTTTTTTTTATACTTTCCCGTTTGTCGAATTTCTTTTTCCCTTTCGCTAATACAATCTGTACCTTTATTTTCTTTCCTTTATTATACACCGAAATCGGCACGATTGTCAAACTCTTATTTTTTTCACTCCCGGCAAGCTCCTTTATCTCGTCTTTCGTGAGAAGTAGTTTTCGGTTTCGAAGTGGATCATAATCTTTCGAGGCATTGCTCGGTTGGTAAGGTGGAATATTCGCATTAATTAGAAAACATTCTCCACCCCGCACGATCACAAAAGCGCCCTCGAGGGATATTTGCCCACCGCGGATTGATTTTACTTCCGTGCCCAAGAGCTCAATTCCGGCTTCATATTTATCCATGAATTCGTAATTGAAATGGGCTTTTCGGTTTTCGACATAATTTACCATAGCTTTATCTTAGCATATTGATTGTTTTTTTATGCTAAAATATATAGATGGAAATCCAGCCAAAATTTACTGTTTCTGGGTACCGGGGAGTTTGGAACGATACCCTAACGAAAGAAATCGCCAAAAAGTATACCCGGGCTTTTGTACGTTTTTTACGAGAAGATGAAAAAAAAGAAAACCCAACAATCTTAATCGGTCGCGATGGAAGAGAAAGTGGTCCCAAAATCAGAACAGTAATAATGAGTGAACTAAAAAATTTGGGGGCAATCGTAGTCGATGGAGACATTCTTCCGACTCCGACTGTTTTATTTTCTGTTCGAAAACACAAATACGATGGAGGAATTATCATTACCGCGAGTCATAATCCGATAGAATACAACGGACTAAAATTTGTAAACGATAAAGGACTTTTTTTGGAAGAGGACGTCGCTAATACAATAAATAAATATTGCGGAGAAGATAAGTTCAATAATGATTTCCATACCGCGGGAGATATTGCCTCTGTCTCCGTGCCAAACTTCATTAAAGAACATGTCGATGAAATAATTAAGAGTGTAGACGTAGCAGCAATCAAAGCTAAAAAATTTAAAGTGGCAGCAGATATGATCAATGCTTCCGCTTGTGCAATTGATCCATATTTATTTGAACAGCTCGGAGTGGAACTCATCCCAATAAATAATATTCCAAACGGAAAATTTGCCCATAAACCTGAACCGAATACTGAAAGCTTAGTTGAAACTTCCAAACTTATTAAAGAAGAAAGAGTAGATCTCGGTTTTGTTCACGATCCTGATGCCGATCGGTTAGTAGTGGTAAATGAAAAAGGTGAAGTTGGTTTTGAAGAGCATACAATTGTGCTGGCAATAGAAAATGTTCTTTCCAAAAATCCGGGGCTCCCGATTGTTATTAATCTTTCAACTTCGAGAATGAGCATTGATATTGCCGAAAAATATGGCAGCAAGTGCTTGTTGACCAAAGTTGGTGAACCAAATGTCGTCCGAGGAATTATTGAAACCGATGCCATTATCGGGGGTGAGGGAAATGGCGGAGTTATCTTCCCTTCTGTTAATTTGGCCCGAGACAGTTTTATGGGAATCGCACTTATTTTGGAACTTTTGGCTCACCGAAATGAAACAGTTAGCGAGTGTACCGACAAATTACCAAAATATTTTATGAAAAAAACAAAGTGGCCACTCAAAGAAGACGTAAAGATTATCTGCGAAAAAATGAAACAAAATTTTACAGACGCAAGTTTTATTGAAATAGATGGAATTCGCCTAGATTTCCCTGACAAATCTTGGATTCATTTACACCCCTCAAACACAGAGCCAATTTTTCGTCTTTTTGGAGAGGCTGCCACACAGGAAAGAATCGACTCACTATTTAATGAATCGGAGAAAGTTATCTTCAATAAATAGTGATAAAACCTTATTTATAAAGCATAGTTGACTTTAAGACGAAAAAAGGCTAAACTCATTTAAGTTAAAGCTACATATAGATACTTTGCGAGAAAGAATAAACAATCAAATACGAGCCGAACAACTTCGAGTTATCGACAGCGAAAACCAAAATTTAGGCGTTTTAAGTGTTAAAGAAGCCCTAGAATTGGCCCAAAGTAAGGGTTTGGACTTAATTGAAATATCTCCAAATGCCACTCCCCCGGTCGCGAAGATTATGGAATTCGGCAAATACCAATATGAAGCTAGCAAAAAATTAAAGAAAGCAAAAGCCGGAGCAAAGACAACCGAAACCAAATCTGTCCAAATAAAAATCGGAACCGGTGACCACGACTTGGAATTAAAGGCAAAGACCGCCGGGAAATGGTTAAAAGAAGGCCACCGTATCAAGATTGAACTTTTCCTTTCGGGCCGAGCAAAATACATGGAAGAAAAGTTTTTGCGAGAACGTTTAGATAGAGTGCTGCATCTTATCACTGAGGATTACAAAATATCAGATCCTTATAAAAGAGGTCCAAAGGGTTTATTTATTACAATAGAAAAAGCAAAATAAATTTATGAAAGGAATGAAAACAAATAAGTCATATAGTAAGAGACTAAAAATAACCAAAAATGGCAAGATTATTTCTCGAAAGCCAGGGTTTAATCATTTTAATGCAAAACAATCACGTAATACTCAGTTGGCCGGTCGCAAGGGTTCAAACTTCGTGATTAAAAACAAACCCAAAAGCCATTTGTTACCATTTAGCTAATAATTAAAATAAAATGACCAGAGTAAAAAAAGGAGTTCACGCGTTAAAAAGAAGAAGAAGTGTTTTGAAACAAACTAAAGGTTTCCGACACGGCCGTAGTACCAAGGAACGTCAAGCAAAAGATGCACTTTTGCATTCGGGAAACTATGCTTTCGCTCATCGAAAAGACAAGAAATCCCACAACCGAAAGCTATGGAATATCAAGATAAACGCCGGCAGTCGAGAAATCGGGATGACTTATTCAAAATTGATCGGAGCCTTAAAGAAAAATAAAATTGAGCTTGACCGAAAAATCCTAGCCGACCTTGCTGAGCACAATCCTAAAACCTTCGCCACCGTTCTCGCAAGCTTAAAATAAACTAAAATCAAAATCCTCCACTCGGAGGATTTTTTGATCATCTTGGAAAGATATCTAGGAGCTCATTGGAATCGTAAAATTGTCGGGCAAAGTCACCAAAGGTATAGTCTACTCCTGCTAGATTTATTACTGATCCACCTGCGGCAGAATTTGCTTTAGGAATGGAACGGTTAAATCCTAAGTTATAGAGCGTCGCAATAATCTCAGGGCGATTGCTAATATCGTATCCGGCATTAGCCCACTGTGCTTCAACTTGTCGCATAAATAGTCCCACATATAAATAGGAATAATAAGGATTTTTGACGTCAGTAATTCTAGTCATTCTCTCTGTATCTAAGTTGTCCCCATCCGAGTAATCAGCCACATTCTCCATCTCTTTCCCCAAATAAAAAGTAGAACTTGGGTCTTTTAAGTGCCCCTCTACCAAAGCTACCGTCTCAGGTTTTAACCCAGCTATGCCGAAAGAAAATTTAGAAAGCTGAGCTAAAATTTTTAATGGCTCAAAATATGTTTTAAAAGATTCTCGACGATTATTAAAAAATCTTATCTGCTCACCCATTACCCCAGAGAGAATCAAGCGTGGGGAAATCCCAGCATCTTTTGCTGCTTGATTTATTACCCACTGATCACGAGTAAAAACATCCGAGAGTAATTTCCACTCTGCACTTTGTGTCCAATCTGCAACTACCATTTGGTCAACATTTTTTTGTAAATTTTCGTTATTACTAATATTAAAATATGAATTCCTTTGGGAAATAGCCCCGCGTACATCCAGCCAGCCGAATTGCATTGCGATAAAAACTGCCACAAAAAACAATCCAATGACGGCAAAAACGTATAAAAGTACTCGAAAAATATTTCGGACAATTTTTTTATTTTTGGATTCCATGTTACTTAGGTTAAATCTTGTATTCTGCTTCTTTGTTTTTCCTGACCATCGCAATCACTCCGGACACCAGTTCTTTTGCGTTTTTCCCGACTACCACTTTATCATATGGTCGATGACTCTTGGCTAAAATTTCCTCAAGCTCTCCGCTCATTTCCCAAGGTCCTTCAAATATGCCAATAACTTTTTGATCTTCAAAAGCAACCGTGAACTCATGAATCGTTCCAATTCGCCCACAACCACAGATTACCGCATCTACCGAGCGAGTCAAGAGCAAATCGCGTCCAGGGTAGCCAAAGCCGGTATATATTATCAAATCCATATAATCAAGCGGTAATTTGTATACTTCTGCGTGTTCTCGTTCGGTGGCCGCGGGAGAAAAACCAATCGAAAGGCCCCCTACTTCTTTAGCTCCCATCGCAGACCACATTGGGAAACCGGTAGTTGCCCCAGTGACCAAAACGGCTCCTTGTCGTACAATCTCCCGTCCTAGTTCTTTCGCCATATCAAGTGCTCCAAGTCCGCAGTGTCCAGTGTCTGCTGCTCCGGAAACACAAATTTTTATCTGATTATGCCCATGTTTTTCATAAGGGTTTTTTGAAGTTGAAGATAAAATATCCATAAAGTTATCTACTTATTATACTTAAAATTAACAAATAAGCGAGACACAATCTCCCCGTTCTGGAGCACAGGCATCAACCCCAAGATTGTCGCGTAATTTTTGGACCAAAAAAATAGATGACTTTGGTTCTCCCATCACAACAAAAACTTTTTTTAACATCTCGCTTGCATCTTCCACAAAATTAATTAGTCCATCAGAATCTTTGTGTCCAGAATATCCGGTAATAGTAACAACATGAGCTCGAACAATTACATCTTCTCCAGAAATATGGACTGTCTTTACTCCTTCTTGAATAAGTCGTCCCGGCGTACCTACCGATTGGTATCCGGTTAAAAGGATCGTGTTGTTCGGATCAGGCAAATAATGTTTTTCGTGGTGAACTATCCTTCCCCCTGAAGACATCCCGGACCCGGCAATCACCACTTTTGGATTTGGAACATTACTAATTAACTTTGAATCCTCAGATCGAAGAGTCTCATGCAAGCCCGGAAAATCAAAAATGTGCTTCTCGTGAACCATTGCTTTTTGAGCATTCTCATTAAAATAACTTTTAAATTGTTTAAAGATATCAGTCACTCGAATCGCAAGTGGTGAATCAAGGTATATTGGCATTTTAGGAATCCGATCATTCTCCACTAACTCATTTAGCTCAAAGAGTAATTCCTGAGAACGTTCAAGTGAAAATGTCGGGATAATCAAAGTTCCCTTTCTTTTATAATTATCTTCAATGATAATTTCAAGGTTTTTCCTTCGGTCGTCTCTTGATTCGTGGTTTCGATCTCCATAAGTACTCTCCATTATCAGATAGTCTGCATCAGTAACCTTTTCAGTATCCGGTAGTAGCATCGAAGGGCTATTCCCCAAGTCCCCGGTAAAAACTATCTTCTTGCTGTTGATGGTAAACTCAACCATTGCAGAACCGAGTATGTGCCCAGCATCTTTGAAGATGACTTTTACATTTTCGGCAATTTTTATTTCTTCATGATAGCTATATCCCTGCCAAAGAGAAAGTGCGAGCTTGATATTTTCTTCGGTATAAATGAGACTCAAGTTATGTTCTTTATTCTTCGAAAGAATTCCAGAAGTATCTTCAAGCATTGGTGAGGCCAGAGCTTTGGTCGGCAAAGTAGAATAAATTTTTCCGCGAAATCCTTCTTTGATTAATTTCGGGATTCTCCCCAAGTGGTCTACGTGAGCATGAGTAACAAAAAGTATGTCTATTTCTTTTGGGTCATAAGGAAAAGGGTCCCAGTTTATATCATCCGCCATTTTTAATCCTTGAGTGAGTCCACAATCTACTAATATTTTTTTGCCGTCCACCTCCAATAAAAAATTCGCACCTGTTACAGTGCCTGTTCCTCCACAAAAAGTTAGTTTTACTACGCTTGCCATTTGAAATATTATACCTTAGATTCCCTTTTAATCATAATTCTTCGAAAAAAATAGAAAATGGAAACAACTCCTCCTGCCATGCCAAAAAAAATGTCGGAGAGCGTGTCGAGAGCATTAAATGGATTTTGAGCGATAACTTTATCAACCAGTATTTCGAATATCTCCCAAAAAATAGCAACTATCAATACCCCAAAAATGATTTTAAAAACTTCTTTGAAAAAAAGACTTTTTAGGGGGAAATACCAAAGCAGAGCGAGTCCTACCCAAATCCCCCCAAGAAAATGCATTGGCATATCAAACCACCAAATAGTGAAGTACCAATGAAATTTACTGGCAATTACGTCAAGTGCTAAAATAAAAAAAATGAGTGAAATAACCCGGATTGAAAATTTTTTTCTGTTTATCATTATATATAATTATAACATTATCTAAATTCGGAGTAAAAATGTCTCTTAAAAAGAAAGATTCCGTCCGAGGACAGAATCTTTTTTAGGGCTATTTCCAATATATTACCGTAGCTTAAAGCTAGGTGGGTGCCAGACTTATGAAGCCAAAGCCACAGAAGATCGAAGCTCCCAAAAATTATTGTTCTAGGTAATAATTGGAAATAACCCTACTTAAATTCTACTCTATCTTTAAATTTTTGCAATAAGTTTTCAAGAAAAACACGAATTTGGAGCAAAAACAAGTCTACTCATCAACTCCAAAACGTTTGTAGCTGTAAGATTTGACGTCTCCGAACCAGTGTTTGATTTCGTGTTCCGCTTCTTCGGGGGTTTCGGAACAATGAACTACGTTCATTACTGATCTCTTTTCTTTGTTGGCGAGAGCTGGAGAGTCAATTGAATAATCCCCTCGGATTGTTCCCATTGCTGCTTTGTAAGGCATAGTCTCTCCGGCAATTTTTCGGACAACATCCACTGCGTGGACTCCTTGGACAATCATTTTTACCACTGGCGCACTCATCATAAAATCAATCACCCATTTGCGAACTTCTGGACCAATCTTAGAAGTATCAGCAGTACCAAAATCAGTCATTAGGTCATATCCATATTTATCATAAGTAGCTTTTGTCTTTTCTCCGAGCCGAGTAACCCATTCTTCATTTTTTGGGTAGTGGTTGTCCATTTGTTCATACAATGGTTGAGTCATTTCTAGAGCCACAATCTTGAGTCCACGTTGTTCAAAACGTTTGATTATCTCTCCGATTAAGCCTTTACGAACACCGTCCGGCTTTATCATCACATATGTCTGTTCTTCTTTTGGATGTTTCATTTATCTTTTTTTATTAAATTATAATAGACTTATATTATCAGATTTCGGCTAAAATTCAAAATGACTATTCGGCCAAATTTTTTAAGCTGCTAGTAGCATCGTACCCTAATGCTTTGGCTTTTCTGACCGCTTTTTTGAAAAAATACAACCAATGGTCTAAGTTGTGTTCTTTGTTCCTAGATCCCCAGTTCAAAAATATTTCTTCAGTTGTGGCCCAAGCCAAAACAAATTTTTCGTGTTCTTCGTGTTTAATCTCAACTAAATCGATATCTTTTAAAATAAATAAAAAGCAGGTAGATTTTGTAACTCTGTTTACTTTACGAAGTGCATTGTAATAATGTGCAAAACCTATGCCGATTTTTTCAATATATAAAAAATTGTGAAGTCCACTTTCTTCGACCACTTCTCTTTCCACTCCTTTTTGAATATCTTCGTCATCATCCACTCCCCCTGCAAAAAGTCCTAACAACCCTCCTTCACTACGATATCCCACGGCATATTTTTGAGTTTCTGGATCAAACACAATTCCACAACCCCCATCGCGTCGTTCTTCGTTCTCTCTTTTTATTCCAAACTCGGGAATATTTTCTTCTTCCATATTATTTTTATTGCTTTTCGTATTTGGCCATAATCTCGCTCTCGATTTCTTCTCGGTCACGGCCGTATTTCAAGTATGAAAGTTCTTTTAAACTTTGCACAAGTTCTGGGTTCCCTTTTTCTGGCGCTAAGGTGACAATATTGAAAGGCTTGGTCGGTTGACCGTTTACGAGCATGCTCATATATGCATTATAGTTGTCGAGTTTAATGATATCGGCTGCTTTGAATGTTGGCTGAAATCTTTTCTCCAAGAAATCGGCATCTTCGGATGAAACTCGGAATACCGCCATAGATCCGACGTTTCCAAAAACTGCATTTTTAATTCCTTCTTCAAGTTGGGAAATATATTGATGCGCAATATTAAGGGATAAGCGATATTTTCTTGCTTCCGATAAAATAGAAGCGATGGAATCAGTGGTAACGTTTTGGAACTCGTCGATATATAAATAAAAATCGTTCATCTTTTGCCCAAACATATCTACTCGAGAAAGTGCAGCCATTTGAATCTTCCCTACTAGAACTAGCCCAATCAAATTCGCATTCATTTCTCCCAAGCGCCCCTTGGAAAGATTCACCAAAAGAATCTTTTTGTTGTCCATTATTTCCCTGAAATTAAATACCGAATGCTCTTGAAGCACCACTGGACGCATAATATCATTTGAAATAAAGTTATCAAATTTTGAAGTGATGTAAGGTACGAAGTTTGCCAGCGACTGATCTCCAGTAGTTTGTTCCGCGGCAATCCAAAACTGTTTAATAATTGGATTTTTACATTTTGCCAATTTCATATCCCGAAATTCCTTATCCGCGAGTATCCGGGAAATTTCAAGTAAAGTACAGCCCGATTCGGGATCTTCCATTATGAGAAAAGCAGAATTTTTGAAATACTGTTCAAACATCGGGCCACCGGAAGTTTTCATATCAAAAAGTTTATTGAAAATACCCATCAATTCATTCACCACAAAAGTTTTTTGTTCCGGGTACTTTGGATCAAATTCCAGCATATTTAGTCCCATTGGCCGAGCAGTATAAGCCGGGTCAAAGTAAATAACATCGTCAATCCTTTCTTTCGGGATACGAGACAAGATTGTCTGGATATCCGTGCCGTGCGGGTCAATATAACAACAACCATCGCCATTTTTAATGTCTTGGGTAATCATATTAAGCATAATGTTCGTCTTACCGGTACCGGTCTGCCCTATAACATACATATGTCTTACTCTGTCCTCACGAGCCATTCGAACTTCGGTCACTCTGCCTCGATAGTCGTTCATGCCAAGTAAAATTCCCTCTTTGCCCATTTCAATCGGAGCTGGAGCAATTCCTGATTTAGCTTCCTTTAATTGCGCTTGCCCAGAAATGCCAACCGGGAAATGAAATACCGAAGAAAGTTCCTTCAAGTTCATTGGTAAAATTTTATTAGGAGAAAAAGTGCGATATGAAAAATCGTGAAAAAGTTGTTTCAAATCGCTTCCAATTAATTCTTCAAAAAGAATGCTATTTGAAGCAGCTTCGGTAAATTGGTTGAAAGAAGATTCAATTTCTTTTAAAATGGATTGGGCTCTTTGTTTGTCGTCTCCCGAAGCAACAATCCGAATATTGGCTTTCATGATAGAGCTTTTCACTTTGTTGCTAATCTTTTCGGCAGCTCCTTCGTCCACCGCTCGCCTACCTTTCATGTATTTTTCTTTTTTCTCCTCTTGTTCATTTACCCCAGAAATAAGCTCTTTCGAAACCTTTAAAAAAGCGTGACTAAATTTATAAAAATTATCATCCGCATGCTTAACGGAAGTGCCGTCTTTGACATCATCCAAAATTTTATGAAATTCATTGATAAATGAATTCCCGGCTGGGGCAATCACAAACTGAATCGCTGCTCCCTCTCCGACAGTTTTCAATTTGGAAAAAACATTCAGTATGGTATTCATTGGATCGTGTTCAATATTGTCGTAAGTTTTAATAGGCATCACCCCTCGTTCGGTAAAACTCCCATACGCTCCTGCCGAACAACCTTTTTCATTAAAAATATTATAATCATCTGGCACTTCTTTGATTTTAGCATCATGATAAAAAGCCAGAACTTGTTTTTCAAAAAGTGAAATATGTTTATCGGGCACCGCTGCGTAAATCACCACCTCGTCGCTAGCACACGAGAGCGCAACTTCTAGGGTAAAATAATTTTCCCTTTCGTTATTGTTCCCCTCTGAAATAGAATTCATCCCAGCATAAAATTGCTCCATCGCGCTTATAAACTCTTTAAACCCTTTTTGTTTATCGGCTTCGTCTATTGGTGGAGGTAAGGTAATTTCAAAAAGCGTCATATGAAGTGCTCGATAAAGAGGAGTACCCTCTTTTAGGTCGGGAACAGTTTGTCCTGTTTTAATATATTGAATCAACAATCTTTGAAAGTCATCGTCAACATGCGGATTATTCATTGACTCTGCCACCGAAAGTGCATTTTTTATTCCCTTGGTTATTACGAGTCCAAGCAATTCTTCCATAATAGTATCGTGCGCTTCAGGTTTTAATTTCAAGACGATCCCTTCAGTTTCCTTTTTACCCAGTACAATGTTTTTGTGTATTACTTCGGTAATTGGGACTTCTTTATATTTTGAAAGAACTTCTTTGGTAACAACATCGCCAGTGTGCTCAAAATGACCTGTTGCCTTTAGCTCCTGTTCTCTTTTTTCGATATGAGCCCGCAAATAAGTGAGCTCCTCTTCCGGAGACTTAAATTTTGGCATCTCTTTTAAGAATGTCCCTTCCATTAATTCAATTATAGCAATAAACGAGGAGCAATAACAAATTTATTTGTTATTGTCCGAGTGTCATTGCTATATGGTAATCCACATACAATAAAAATCAAATTCGAGTTAGTATTTCTGGGTCTCCATTGGTAATTAAAATCGTATGTTCAAAGTGAGCACTTTTTTTGCGGTCGGCAGTGCGAAAAGTCCAATCATCGTCGTCCAAGGTTACGTGCTTCGTGCCATTGTTTAACATTGGTTCAATTGCAATTACCATCCCGGGAACAAGCTTTGTTCCAGTTCCAGCTTTTCCAAAGTTCGGGATAAAAGGATCTTCGTGGATTGCTTTCCCCACCCCGTGCCCAGCCAGAACTTCTACAATCCCATATTTATGTGGTCGAACAAAACTCTCTATTGCGTGCCCAATATCCCCTATTTTGTTTCCCGCCCTAGCCGCCTCAATCCCAACTTGTAAAGATTTCTCGGTGGTCTTTATCAACTTCAAAGAAGCAGCACTAACTCCTCCTACAGGCACCGTTATCGCCATGTCGGCAAAATATCCTTTATGTCTGAGCCCTAAGTCGAGTGAGATAATGTCCCCTACTTTTAAAATTTTATCTTTTTTTGGGATTCCATGAACTACTTCATCATTCACCGAAACGCACAATGACGCTGGATAAGCATAACTTGCTCCGTCGGGTTTGTAATTGAGAAATGCTGGATAATCTCCCATCTCGGTAATTAATTTTTCGGCATATTTATCAAGCTCCCAAGTGGAAATCCCTGGAGCAACTTTCTCCGCAGTTTTGTACAAAACAAAAGCGAGCCGTTTCCCAGCTTCTCGAATCAATGCTATTTCATCATTGTTTTTTATTATTATCATGAAATTGTGGTTCCTTGAAATTCTTTCCCCTCCAAACAATTTTTCAAATTGTCGATTGGTTTACCATTCAAAATTACTACTTCGATTCCTGCTTCTTCGGCCAGCTTAGAAGCAATTGGATCAAAAGGAGAATTGAGTCCCGGATTCCACTCTGTGGGAATTAATTTTCGATAATCTGCCCAAGATATTTTTTCGATTTTTTTTGCTTCTGGATTTTTCTTCGGATCTGAGTTGTAAACATAATCGGTATTGGAAAGATTAATAACTTTTTTTGCTCCAACATTTTTTGCTCCCAAAACTGCATCCCAATCGGTGCTTTGGCCAGGTTCATAGGCAGCCCCAATGATTATCGGCTTATCAAAAGAAAGAGGTTCGGATAATTTTAAAACGACTTTCGGACAAGCATAGTCACTAAATACAACTCTCAATAATTCCGCATTCAATTTCAGTGAAGCTATCCCTATCCAGTCAAGATCATAATTTGATACGCTCGAAATTTCTTTTGCCGCATCTTGATATCTGCGACAAAGTTTTCCTCCTCCTGTAATAATAAGAAATTTTTTTCCTTTTTTTACATGTGCCAAAATTAATTCTCTAAAATCTTTTAGAAAACCTTTATCTATTTGGTCTGGAATGATAATCGATCCACCAAGTGAAATTATAATTATTTCTTCCATATTATAATTTAAGTTTTTTCTTAATTTCTTCAAATACTTTCGAAACGGTCTGTTCTCCATTGATTGAAATTACTTCGAAATTCGGTTTGTCTTTAAAAAAATTTATCGCCGGCACCACTTCATTGAAAAATATATTAATTCTGGTCGTGATTACTTCCGGGGTATCGTCGTGCCTTGCCCGGAGTAACATTCTCTTGGTAACTTCTTCTTTCCCCACTTCGACGTAAATAACTTTTACGTTTTCTCGTTTAAAAAATTCCATCATACTTCCCAAACTTTCAGACTGGGCAACGTTTCTTGGATATCCATCGGTTATTAAATGTTTTGTTCCATCTAGTGAGTTGACTAAGATATTGGTGAAAATAGTGGTAGTTAAAAAATCGGGCACCAACTCCCCTTTTTCAATCTTTTCTTTTACGATTTTTGAGGCAAAATTTTCAGTTTTAACCAAAGCCCGAAAGCCCTCGCCTGTGCCGGCGTAAACACATTCCTTCCTGTCTTTCGATTTCAAATAGTCAGCCAACAGGGTTATCTGCGTTCCTTTGCCTGAGCCCGCTGGTCCGAAAAATATGTATGTTTGTGTATCCATCCTCTAACAATACAAAATTTAGGCTTAAAAAACAACCCTGAGTATGTTATATTAAGTAAATGAAAAAAGAGATAATCACTATCTGCGGAGGCCTGGGAAGCGGAAAATCTAGCACTGCTAAAATGGTTGCTGGAGAACTGGGCTTTAGACATTTTTCTTCTGGAGATTTCTTTAGACAGGTTGGGCTTGAATTAGGATTGTCTGTAACTGAAACGAATATTCGAGCCGAAACAGATAAAAAGATAGATGAAATGACTGATCAAAAACTACGAGACATGAACAATACCGAAAAAGTCGTCATAGATTCCCGCACTGCCTTTCACTGGATACCTGATTCATTTAAAGTTTACTTAAACTTGCCTCAGGAAATAGCAAAGGAAAGAATTTTAAAAAGTATTCAAGAAAATAAATTGCGAGAACAAAGTGAGCGAGCAAGAACTAGCGAAGAAGTTCTTACAAAAATAACCGAACGCTTTGAAAGTGAACAAAAGAGATATTGGGATTTGTATAAAATAGATAATACTGACAAAAATCAGTTTAACCTAGTTATAGACACAAACAAAAACAACCTACAAGAGGTTGTCGCAATCATCGTCTCAGAATATAAAAAGTGGATCAAAAATTAAAAAATCCCCCGGCCCGGGGGATTTTTTAATTAAGTTTTAGTATTCGCGCATCGAGATTTGAGCGTCGATTTTTTTAATGAGATCAAGCACAACTGAAACAACGATTAGGAGCGCGGTTCCTCCAAGCGCAATAGCGGTAATGCCGGTCGCAACTCGCACAATCAAAGGTAAAATAGCAATCAAGCCCAGGAAAACTGCGCCGAGTAAAGTGATCCGATTTAACACTTTTGAAATATAAGCTGAAGTTGAAGGTCCTGGACGAATCCCCGGAATGAAAGCACCGTTCTTCTGTAAGTTAGTAGAAAGAGCTTCCGGGTCGAAAGTAACCGCGGTATAAAAATAAGTGAAAAGGAATACCAAAATAAAGTATAGTACCATATAGAGCCAGCTCGTCTGAGAAAAAGAAACAAGTGCGTGTGAAATTCTGGCTAAGGTTGGATTTGTAGCATGAGATAGGAAGTTACCAATCATTTGAGGGAACAGTAAGATTGAGAGAGCAAAAATAATAGGGATAACTCCGGCTTGGTTTACGCGCAATGGCAAATAAGTTGAACCACCGCCGTACATTTTCATTCCTCGAACTCTTTTGGCATAAGTTACCGGAATTGGTCGTTCCGCTTCTGTTACCACCACCACTCCAGCGATAACCAATATTCCAAGTGCTAAGAAAACCAAGTAAAGTGGAACTTGGGAGACATCAAAGGAGAATAGAAGCTGACTAACTTCTGCTGGAATTCGAGAAACGATACCGGCGAATATTATGAGCGATACTCCGTTCCCGATTCCAAATTCAGACATCAATTCTCCAATCCACATAATAAACATTGCTCCAGCCATCACGATAATCAAATTTGTGATTCGATCAAAAACAGTAAGATTTACTAAAATTTTCTGGCTTTCAAGAAGTGCCAATAAAGAAAAACCTTGAACTGCTGCAAGTGGAATAGTAAGCATTCTAGAATATTGAGTAAATTTCTTTCTGCCGGCTTCTCCTTCTTCGTGGTACATTCTCTTTAGCGCAGGAACCATAATGGTAAGAAGCTGCATGATAATCGAACCAGTAATATAGGGACCAACTCCAAGCATTATGATTGAAAGATTTGAAAGTCCGCCTCCAGAGAAAATATTTAAAATTCCAAAGAATTGGTTATTGCTCAAAAATCGGGTGAGTGCTACGGTATCAATTCCAGGAATCGGGATAGCAGAAAGCAACCGGAAGACAATAAGTGCTCCCAAAACAAAGAGTATCTTTTTCCTCAAGGAGGAATCGGTCCAGATTAATTTAATTTTTCCCCAAGAATTTTCCATTTGAGTATGAAGTTATTTATTTAATTTATAAAGTTACTTCTCCGCCAGTCTTCTCTATTTTTTCTTTAACTGAATCGGAAACCATACATTTTGAAACTTGAATTTTCTGGGTAAAGACTGCTTCACTATTTAGAATTTTTACTTTCGGCAACCACCCTTTTCTTTTTTTAATAACTTTTAGTTCAAATAAGTTCGTTGGATTCACTGCCCCTCCTTTTGGGAACGCTTTCGCAATCTTCTCCAGTGATACTCCAACTGGTTTAATACTGAAAGATTTAAATTGATACCCGCGATTCTTTGGCAACTTCTTAATGATATCACGAAGCTCCGGGCGACGCTTGTTTCCGGCTCGGGCAGTTTGACCTTTTCCTCCACGGCCTGAAGTTTTAGCGTGTTTTCCCCCACGTCCAACGATACGGTCTTTTTTATTTTTATGAATTCGTTTTAGGTTATGTATTTGCATAAAATTTATTTTTCGGTTACTATTTCCTCTTTCCCGGAAACAACTTTTGTTTCCGGAACTATCGCAGCATATTTGGTAGAAATCTCACTAAAGGCTAGCATCACTGCTTTAGCATTGTTCAATTTATTTTTTGTCCCACCTAAAATTTTTCCGGTAACATCTCTTACTCCTGCTAATTTCACGATGTCCCGAACCACTGAACCGGTCATGAGGCCTCTCCCTTTGTTCGGCATCAACATTACATAAGAACTTGAAAATTTAGCTGATATCTCGTGCGGAATAGACATTTTCTTGGTCAATTTTAATCGCATCATATTTTTTTTAGCATTTCGAAGAGCTTTATTGATGGCAAGTGATGTGTCTCCGGCTTTACCGAGGCCTAAGCCTACGGCACCTTTACGATCTCCGGCAACGAGAGCTACAGAAAAAGAGAATCTTCGTCCTCCGGCTACCACACGAGTGACTCGACGAATATTTAAAATCTTCTGATCAAATTCAGGCTTTGGCCTTGAGAAGGATGAAGTTCTTCGTCCGGTATTTCTTTTATTGTCGTTTCCTTTTTCCATAAAATTTATTAATTAAAATTTCAAACCGCCGGCTCTTGCTTCGTCGGCGACTGCTTTGATGCGACCTGTGTATTTAAAACCGTTTCGATCAAAAACTACTTGCTTAATTTTAGCAACAATGCAGGCAGCGCTGATCATTTTTCCTACTTCCTTGGCTCGCTCCCCTTTCGTTCCTTTTTTTATTTTAATATCGCTAACAGATAGGACTGTTTTTCCTAGAGTATCATCAACTATTTGAGCATAGATAAACTTGTTTGAGCGGAAAACAGAAAGTCTTGGGCGGGTAGAGGTTCCTTCCATTTTACTTCTGATTTTTGATTTTAGTCTTATTCTTTTTTCGCTTTTTTTAATCATTTTTTATTTAAAAATTATTTTATACTGTTTTCTTCCCTTGTTTGCGCCTGATTACTTCTCCTTCGTAACGCATGCCCTTACCTTTATATGGTTCCGGTTTTTTCAAAGCTCGAACCGCGGAAGCAAAACTTCCAACCAATTCTTTGTCGATTCCGGTAATGGTTATGTTGTTCTTCTCGGCAGTGGCAGTTATTCCCTCCGGAATGCTGACAATAACCGGGTGAGAAAACCCTAAAGCAAAAACAAATTGTTTTCCTTTTACTTCTGACTTAAACCCGACTCCTTCCAAAATTAATTTCTTTTGGTATGGTGTCTCTACTCCAGCAATCATATTCTTGAGGTGAGAAGCATAAGTGCCCCAAAGAGATTTTGAAAATTTATCGTTTCTTTTGATATCCAAAGTAACTAATCCTTCTGCAATCTTTATCAGAATATCATCTCTGAATATTTTAGTAACTACTCCTTTTGGTCCTTTAACTGTAATAGTATCGCCACTTTTTGTGACTTCCACTCCCTTTGGTATTTGTATTTCTTGTTTACCGATTCTTGACATAAATTAATTCTTACCAGACTTTAAATAAAGCTTCTCCTCCGACCATCTCTTTTTTTGCCTCCTTACCGGACAATATCCCTTTTGGAGTGGAAAGGACTAAAAGTCCATAACCATTCCTAACTGGGAAAATATCTTTTATCCCGAAATATACTCTACGGGATTGCTTTGAAACTCTTTCCATTTCGGAAATCTTTGGTTTTTCGTCAATATAAATTAATTTAACTTCTAGAATTGGTTCACCTTTTTTTGTCTTTTTTGAAAATTCTTCAATGTAGCCCTCTTTCTTTAAGCACTCCAAAATGGCTTGCTTCATTTTTGAATATGGAACTTGCACAGTCTCCTTGTCCGCAAGGCTGGCGTTCTTCATCATTATTATCATGTTTGAAATTGAATCCATAGTTGTTTTTATTATTTATATTCTCTTACCAAGAAGACTTTCGAACTCCAGGCAACATTCCTTCGTTTGCTAATTCTCGAAAGCAGATTCGGCATACTCCAAAATCACGCATAAAGCTATTCCCTCGGCCACATCGAAAGCATCGATTTTTTTGTCGAGTAGAAAACTTCTGTACTTTTTTTGATCTTGCTATTACTGATGTTTTTGCCATAGATAAATTAATGGGGGTTACTTTGCAATATCACACTTTTTTTCTTATTTCCTCAATTCCTTGAAAAAATAAGGAGAAAAATGGATTAATCAAAGGCTATTCCCTTACGTTTGATACTAGCAAATTATTCTAAAATAGTCAACTAAAACAAAAAATCCCTCTGCAGGGATTTTTTTATTATTATTTTTTATTCTTTCTTAAATGGCATTCCAAGGAGTTCATAGAAAGCGAAACCTTCCTTTTGCCCCCTGGCAGTTGAGACTATTGTGATTGAAAGTCCAAAAACATCTTTAATATCTTCATCGGCAGTTTCAGGGAAAATAGTATGTTCTTTAATACCGATAGTTAAGTTCCCGATATTATCCACAACTTTGCGGTTGATTCCTCGGAAATCTTTCGTACGAGGCAAAGCGACGTTAATTAATTTTTCCAAGAAAGCATACATTCGAGCACCCCGCAAAGTAACTACTACTCCGATCGGGTCACCCTGACGAACTTTAAATGACGAGATAGATTTCTTTGCTCCACGGAAAGCACTTTTCTGTCCGGTAATTTTGGCCAGTCGGTCCGCAATTGCATCATTTTTATTCTTGTCCTTTTTTATCATGGTTCCGGTTCCGACGTTCAAAACAATCTTTTCCAATTTTGGAGCAGCCATTGCATTTTTAAAATGAAAAATATTTTTCATTTTTTCGAATGCTTCTTTTTCTTTTTCTTTAACAGTTAAATGTTTCATAATTATATTTCTTGATTACTTTTTTTTGAAACTCTTACCATTTTCCCTCCGACTTCCTTCTTCCCTACTCGGGAACCTTTTTCGTTTTTGGGGTCTAGGATCATTATATTTGAAACATGAATTGGCATTGCCATTTTTATCATTTGGCCTTTTTCATTTGATTTTCTCGGCTTCTGGTTTTTGGAAATCATGTTGAGTCCCTCGACGATTACCTTATCCACTGCAGGGAAAGCTTTGATTATCTTGCCGTGTTTTCCTTTGTCTTTTCCGGCTGTTATTATTACGTTGTCTCCTTTTCTAAGTTTCATATTTTTATTCCAAATTACAAATTATTAAATCACTTCTGGGGCTAACGAAACAATCTTTTGAAATCCTTTCTCAGCGAGCTCTCTTGGGATTGGTCCAAAGATACGTCCCGCTTTCGGGTCCTTCTTCCCTTTTTCCAAAATAACTACTGCATTGTCGTCGAATCTAATATAAGAACCATCTTTTCTGCGGTAAGCGTTTCTAGTGCGGACTACGACAGCCTGGCAAACATCTTTCTTCTTTACTCCCTTTCTTGGACTTGCTACTTTTACTGAAATAATTACAAGCTCACCTAAGGTGGCGTATCTTTTTTTGGAAGACCCCAAAACCTTAAACACTTTTCCCAAAGTGCCTCCGGCGTTATCTGTAATTTTTACTAATGTTTCTGGTTGAATCATAAAATTATATTAATTAACTACTTTAAACTTTTTATCTCTAGAAATCGGTCTGGTTTCGATTATTTCTACTTGCTCCCCCGTTTTGAGTTTATTCTCTTCGTCATGCGCTTTGTATTTTTTGCTAACTTTGTAGTATTTCTCGTATTTTGGGTGCTTCACAAATCGAGTGACCGAAACTACCACAGTCTTATCCATTTTGTCAGAAACAACTACTCCTTTTAGGATATTGCTTTTCTTTTCGGTATTTTCTTTTTTGTTTTTTATTTTCATAAAATTATTTATTTACTTTTTTTACCAGCATTTATTTCAGTCATTATTCGAGCAATTTGCCTTTTGATATTCTTTGCTTCCTTTACATTTTTTGACTTTGAACCCTCCACTTTGAAATGGAGCACTCGCAGACTTTCTTCAGCCTCGGTAAGTTTTGCCTTGAGTTCATCTTTGTCTAATCCTTTTAAGTTTTCATTCAATTCACTTTTTGTTTTTACCATAAAATTTTTAAATTATTGATTATGCACCCTTGAAACAATCTTCGTCTTAAATGGAAGTTTGGTGCCGGCTTTTCGTAACGCTTCCTTCGCGGTTGCTTCATCTACTCCGTCAACCTCGAAAATGATTCGTCCAGGAAAAACTTCAAAGCAATAACCCTTTGGATCTCCCTTCCCCTTTCCCATTCCTACCTCTGCCGCTTTGGCGGTGTAAGGTCGATCAGGAAAAATTCGAATCCAATATTTTCCGGCTTTGGTAAGAGTTCTTGAAATAACTTTTCGGGAAGATTCTAATTGATTGGATTTCACTCGGGCTTGGGTTTGAGCTTTCAAACCGTAAGAACCGAAAGCGAGTTTGATCCCACGGGTTTCTGGCGTCCTTGCCTTAGGATTAATTCTGCCTCGCTGCCATTTTCTATATTTTACTTTTTTGGGAATTAACATAAATTTGTATTACTTACTTATTGCATTGTTGTGCACTCCTTTTTTGTCGGCAAAAATCTTACCGCGGTAAATCCAAACTTTTACTCCGATTGTACCATAAGGCAAAATTGCTCTTTCACGCTTGAAATCGATATCTGCTCGAAAAGTCTGTAATGGGATACTCCCGCGTTTTAGCTCTTCGGAACGGGCAATTTCTGCACCACCCAAGCGACCGGACAATAGCACTCTTGCTCCCTCAACGCCTCGAGCGGTCATAACTTTTTCGATTACTTGCTTGATAACTCTTCGGTAAGGCATTCTTTTCTCAAGTCCTTCTGCAATCATATAAGCAACAATAGCGGCGTCAGCTTCCGGATTGGTAATTTCAACAATTTCAAGTTTAAAATCTTCCGACTTTACGAGCTTCAGCTTTTCCATTTTCTTTAAAATATCTTCTTTCAATCGGGTGGCTCCTTCACCATTTCGGCCAATAATAAGCCCTGGGCGAGAAGTCTTTATGATAAATCTAGTCATCTTTTCGCTTCTTTCGATTTCAATAGTAGAAACGTACATTCCGCGCATTTTCTTTTCTAAATATTCCCGAATCAAAACATCCCCTTTCAAGTAAGCACAGTATTTTTTAGGATCAGCAAACCAACGAGATTTCCAGTCTCGAAGAATTATCAATCTATGGGCGTATGGGTGAACTATTTTTGACATATTATTTTTTTGTTTTTACCTTTGGTTTTGCAACTTTTTTAACCACTTTTGCTAAAGTTTCTTTTATTGGATTTTCTTTGGTTTCTTTTTTGACTTCTTTTTTATCTTTTTTCATTTCCATTTTTTCTGCCAAAAGAATATTGATGTGGCTAGTTCTTTTGTTGATACGATGCCCAGAACCCATCGCAGCGGGCATCATTCTTCGCATTACGATTCCTTTGTCAACTCGTAATTCTTTAATATATAAATTTTCTTTTTCTATTCCCATTGAGGTCGCATTCGCAACCGCCGAAAGCAACAATTTCTTTATCGGCAGTCCTGCTCTTTTCGGCAAAAAATCAAGTTCAGCAATCGCGCTTGAAACTTTTTTTCCTTTAATAAGATTCGCAACGAGGCGAACTTTTCGAGGAGATTGTCTGTAATTTTTTAAAAATGCTTTCATCGTAATTTATTATGAACCTGTCGAATAATTATTTCTTTTTAGCATCCGTCGCGGCAACAGTTGCGGATTTTGCTTGAGTAATTTCAGCTTCCTTCTTTTTCTGTTCCAACTCTTTCTGCATCTTACCTCCGTGTTTAATAAACTTTCTGGTTGGGGAAAACTCACCGAGCCTGTGCCCTACCATATCTTCGGTAACTAATACTTCAATGTGATTCTTGCCATTGTGAACTCCAAAAGTAAAACCCACCATTTCTGGGGCTATCTGACAAGCTCTTTTCCAGGTTTTAATAACCGGAGTGTTGAGCGGGTTTTTGCCAGCAATTTTTGACAGCAATTTTTCGTCCACATTTATTCCTTTTTTGATTGATCTAGTCATAGATAATATTAAAACAAGGCCCTAATCGAGCCTCAAATCATATTAGCAAATTTAAATATAAAGTCAAATTAAGAGGACCCCTTCATTTTTGGCTGCCATTTTCTTATTTCATCACGGGTAATTTCTGCTTCTTTTTTGGGATTTTCGGCAAAAATAATCCCCCGAGAAGAATTGATGATAAGACCTAACCCACTTTTGTTTATTCCACTATCAATTACTTCTTTAACATTCCCCCCTTGAGCTCCAACCCCGGGCACTAGAAAAGTAATCCCTGGAGCAATGGAACGGATTTTTTTCAACTCTTGCGGATAAGTTGCCCCTACTACCAGCATACAATTGTTGTTTTTATTCCATTCACTTGAGATTTTTTCCGCCACGATTTGCCATAGAGGTACATCGTTCACTATTAAATCCTGGAAGTCTTTCGCGCCAGAGTTTGATGTCCGACACAAAATAATGATTGCTTTGTCTTTCCGATCTAAAAAAGGTTGAACTGCTTCAAGTCCGAGATATGGATAAATGGTAACTGCATCAAAGTTTAACCAGTCAAAAATAAAATCTACATAGCCTTGATTGGTATTTCCGATATCTCCCCTTTTCGCATCTAAAATTCGAACAATGTCCGGATACCTTTCGGCCAAATAATCACTGGTCATTTTGAGTTCTTTTATCCCCTTATCCCCCCTGGCTTCATAAAAAGCGCTATTTGGCTTATATGCAGCAGCGTATTCGTGGGTTTCTTCAATAATCCATTTATTAAATTCAAATTGAGGAAACTCTAGCGCGAGAAATCTTTCCGGAATTTTTTTAAAGTCGGCATCAAGCCCAACACACAGAAGTGAATTAATTTCTTTCGCTCTTTTGTTGTATTTTTCTAAAATATTCATACTTTATTTTTTATATTTTTCTCCCAAACCATGTGGGTCTTGAAACCATTCCATAATTTTTGTTACTTCTCCAGCAGTCAACTTTCCCATACTTTCGGCTTCCTTTAAAATAACCGGAAAAGTCGTAAGTGGGTGCAAATTCACCTTTGCATTTTTAAAAGCCTCCTCCGCCTCGTGGAAACCATAACTTACAACAACAAAACAATCAGAAACTTCTGCACCTTCATCTCTTAAAGACTTTATTCCGCCCAAACTGCTAATTCCTGTGGAAACTAAATCTTCAATCAATATTACTTTTTTATCTTTAACTTCTCCTCCTCCTATCATACTTTTTTTACCATGCTCTTTTGCTAGAGTTCTAACAAAAACAGAAGATACATTTAGAGAAAAACCAAGTGCTGCCGAATGTGGAATACCACCCAACGCAACGCCGGCTATAACATCAAAAGATATATTTTTTTCTTTTATTAAATCTTTAAAGCCTTCAATTACAACTTTCCACTCATTGGGGTAATAAGGAAATTTTCTATTATCTACATACACCGGTGAAATAATTCCCGACTTAAAAGTCACCGGATTCTCTAGGGTAAATCCGACTGCTCCGATTTCTATTAATGCTCTGGCCACTTTTTTTTCTCGTTCCATAATTTTTTAGTTAAGCTTACTTTTAATTTCTTTCGCAAGATATGGATTCCACATTGCTCCAGTCGCCGACATAACAATATCTGCTCCTTTTTTTTGATACTCAAGAAAATCTTCTTTATTAAATACCCCACCTACCCCTATTATAGTATACGAGTACCCAAATTCCTCGCGAAGTTTTTTTAATCTACCAACCATTTCTAGCCCTGCCCACTTGATGGAATGTCCACAGACTCCACTCCTGAGTCTCCCTTCTCCTGGCAATGATTGTTTGCCATTTTCATCTACAATCTCAGCTGCGATTGTATTTATGGCTGAGATTCCTTCCACGAGACTCCCGACTCTTTTTACAAATTCCTGAAACTTTTCTAAGTCTTTGAAATAACCGATCTTGATGATTAGTGGCAAAGTCCCGAGTTCTTCTTTTATTTTTTTTATTATCTTCACACTCCCCTCGGTGTCGTAACAAAGAAGGTTCCCCGTCCCTTCGTTTGGACAACTCAAATTGACTTCAAAAACTTTTACTCCGGCCTCTTTTAAGAGTTTTGCGCAAGCACAAAAATCTTTCGCAAATAAATCCGCATCCCCTTCTTTGTTTTTTGTTCCCTGAAAAGCTCCGATTACTATCTGCCCATCTTTCGTTTCCTTAATCAGTTTTTCAATATCTTTCTGCCAAAATTCCGGTGGAGCGGATGGCACTCCAAACGAATTGGTAATCGAAAGCGGTTCTTCGTATTTATTATTCGCCATTAGCCTGACCTCGGACTTTTCTAGAGTCAAATCACCCTCAACTTGAACTGCTAAAATGTTTGGCCAAGGGTGGCATGGGTATTTTTCTGTTCTGACAGTTTTATAAACTACTAAATCAAACCCTTTTTCTAAAGCTTTTTGGGCAAATTTCCCGTTAATAAGAGGCCCGGCTGGAATACCAAAAGGGGAAAAAACCTTGTGACCAAAAAATTCATATTTAGCTCCACCCAAGTTTTCTAAAATTTTTCCATCTACAAATATTCCAAATGGACCACTCTCGAAGTTCTCCTCGTATGATTTTTTTGGGTTGTAAAAAGGTTCGTAAAGCATAAGTTCAATTAATTATTTTCCCTCCTTCCAATAACTTTTTTCCACGAAACACAACTGTTTCAGGTTTTCCGAAAAAATTCATGCCCTCAAATGGAGACCATCCACATTTTGTTTCATACCCTATCTTCCCTACTAAATATTCTTTTTCTGAATCAAGTTCCACAAAAGTATCTAACTGCTCCGGGATATTAAAAATTTTCCTTGGGTTAGTATTTAAATATTTTAAAACATCTGCAATTGTGATCCGTCCATCTTTTACTGCTTTAAACATAAGTCCTACGGCTGTTTCAAGTCCTGGTACCCCAAAAAACGGAGAATCCTTTTCTTTTTCTTCTTTAGTATGAGGAGCATGGTCAGTCTCAACAATATCGATTGTCCCGTCTTTTAAAGCCTGCCATAAAGCTTTCTGATCGTCTTTGGTTCCGATCGGTGGCTTCATTTCTCCATACCCCTTAAGCAGAAAAATCCCTGGTCCTCTTGAAAAATATAAGTGGTGCGGAGTAACTCCAGCAGTTACTTTTTGTCCTCTTTGTTTTACTTCTCGCACCATCTCCACTTCTTCTTTTAACGAAATATGACACACGTGAAGTCGGCGGCTGAATTTTTCCGCCAACTTAAGTGCCATCATCAAACGATCTTTCTCGGCGTGAACCAAAATCGGTTTTTCTGAATTCCAACTTGAAAAAATTTCTTTTAATGTTTGTTCGTCCTCGATCAACAAATCACCAGTGGTATGGGAACAATATACTTTCAACCCAAAAACCTGAGGCAAGTTCCACACCTTGGAAAATTCATTCATATTTTTACCATCCGTCCCAAAATAAAATCCTACATCACACAATGCTTTTTTTGCAAGATTAATTTTTTCTTCAAGACGTTCTTTGGTAATAGTTGGGATGGGATTATTCGGCATATCAATAACAAAAGTAAATCCGCCGGCAATTGCTGCCCGGCTTCCGGTATAAAAATCTTCTTTGTGCGTTGCGCCTGGTTCTCGTAAATGAACGTGCGCATCAATAAAGCCTGGAAATCTTTGAAGCGACATATTATAGTGAGCTTATCATTTTTATAAAAAAACAGCAAAAAATTTTCGCACCTTGTTACTAAACAAAAACACAGGATTTTCCTGTGTTTTTGTTTAGTTTTATTGTGACTTTCTTCCCTTACCGGTTTTTCGGCGGGAAACCATAAAGACGTTTGAATATTTCTTTGGGTGACGGGTCTTTCGTCCTCCGGTAACTTTCCCCCACATTGTCTTTGGGCGTTTTGTCCCACGACCCTGACGGCCTTCTCCTCCTCCGTATGGGTGGTCTACCGGATTCATCGCAGTTCCTCGAACGGTTGGTCGGATTCCCTTCCAACGAGAGCGCCCCGCTTTGCCGTAATTTTCCAAATGATGTTCTTCGTTTGAAACTGTCCCGACACAAGCCCAACAATTTTCCGGAATTTTTCTGATTTCAGTCGATGGCATTTTAATGTTTGAGTATCCGTCAGCGTTTGCCACTACTTGAGCAAAGATTCCTGCCGAACGACTAATCTTCGCTCCTCCTCTTGGTTTAAGTTCAACATTGTAAACGAAAGTTCCAACTGGAATATTTTTAAGTGGCAGTCTATTTCCAGGATTTAATTCCGCTTTTTCGGAAACCAAAAATATATGTCCTGGTCTTACTGATTTTGGCAAAACAACATATCTTTTTTCTCCATCTTTATAAACGGCAAGTCCAATGAAAGCAGAACGATTTGGGTCATATTCTACTGTCGTGATTTTAGCTGGAATATCTTTTTTATTGTATAGAAAATCGATATCTCGGTATAAACGTTTGTGTCCGGCTCCTTTGTGCCGAGTAGTAATGCGCCCTTGACTGTTCCGTCCAACTGAACGACGAAAACCATGTGTCAAAGCTTTGGTCGGCTCAGAGACAGTCAAAACTCCACGGTAAGTCACGTTGGTCATCTGTCTTCTTGATTTACTTGTCGGTTTGTAGGTTTTCATAAATTATATAAACTCAATCTTATCTCCTTCTTTTAAATACACTAGGGCCTTTTTGCCTCCAGTTTTTACTCCCTTTACTCCTCTTGAAATGACATGCTTTTCCTTTACTCTTAAAATATTTATTTTGGTTGGATGAACTTTGTACAAAGCAAAAATGGCTTTCTTTAGTTCGGTCTTGTTTGCATCATCGGAAATATCAAAAGTGTAAATATTCTGTTCCGCATGGAAAGAAGCTTTTTCGGTAATTCTTGGGTTTTTAATTAATTTTAAATTCATATATTTTAATTATTCGATAATTATCCTCTGGACTCCAAAAACTTCACACTTTCTTCCGGTCGTTCAATCAACAAATATTGATAATTTAAAACATCAAGCGGATTCAAATTCTTTACAAAGACAATCTCGTTTTGAGCCAGGTTTCGATAACTTTTTTCGATCTTTTCATTTCTTTCAAACAAAGCGGTCAAAACTTTTGGTTTCTTGGAAGTGGCAAACGGGCGATAACCTTTAATTTTTCCCAAATTTTTCATTACTTCTTCGGCGCTCTTAGTTTTCATATCAACGGTTTCAAGTGAATCAATAAAAAGGATTTCTCCGTCTTTAAATTTCTTGGAAAGAACTGAGAACAATGCCTGGGCTCGCATTTTCTTGGAAATTTTCCTCTTGTAATTTTTTTCGGCTAGTGGTCCATGGGTGACTCCTCCTCCTACCCAAATAGGGCTACGAGAAGAACCGTGCCTAGCTCGGCCGGTTCCCTTTTGTTTCCAAGGTTTCCTGCCTCCTCCGCGAACTTCTCCTCGGTCTTTAGTGTCAGCGGTGCCGGCGCGTTTATTCGAACGCATTCCTTCAACTACTTGGTGAACCAAATCAGCTCGCCATTTAGCAGAAAAAACTTTCTCCGAAAGGCTAACCGTTCCGACTTCTTTTCCTTTTTGATTGTATATTTTTGATTCCATAAATTTATCTTGCAACTATTTCCACTAAAGTTCCGCGTTTGCCGGAAATCGCTCCCTTGATTAGCATTGTATTATTTTCCGTATCAACAAAAATAACTTTCAAGTTCTTTTGGGTTATTTTGTCCGAGCCCATTCTTCCAGGCATTCTCATTCCTTTTGGCACGTGAGTTCGAAGACCTCCTCCGATACTTCCTGGCTCTCTTTCAGAGTGCTTTTGTCCGTGACTTCTTGGTCCTCCTCCGAAACCGTGTCTTTTCACAACTCCTTGAAAGCCTTTCCCTTTTGAAATACTGGAAACCATAACTTTATCACCTGCCACAAAAGATGAAACATCAATAACTTCTCCTTCTTTGGAAGCGTTTGTGTCAGTTGGTTTTAGTCTGAATTCCTTCAAAGTTTGGTAAAACCCTCCCTTCATTTGGCCAGTAACCGCCTTAGTAATTCTTTGTTTTTTTTGAATACCATATCCAACTTGCACGGCATTGTAACCATCCTTGGATTTTTCAAACACTCGAGTCACCGTCATCGGGCCAGCGGAAACAATCGTTACTGGAACAACCTCCCCATCTCCAGAGAAGTATTGCGTCATATTTTCTTTTTTTCCAAGGATAAATTTCATTTTAATTTGTAATTATTAATTCGTATAATTTTTTATTTAGAGCATCTTTACATCAATGTCTACCCCGCTTGGAAGAGACAAATTTGTAAGTGCTTCAATCGTTTTTGCACCGGGATTAATGATGTCTATCAGTCTCTTGTGGACTCTTATCTCAAATTGTTCTCGTGTATTTTTGTAGATAAAAGAAGCACGATTGACTGTGTATTTCTTAATTTCGGTTGGAAGTGGAATAGGACCAACAATCTTGGCATCATAACGCATCGCCGTATCGATAATTTGTTTTACCGAAGCATCCAAAATCTTATTTTCATAAGCTCGAACACGAATACGAAGTACTACCCCCGTTTCTTCACCCTTTTCTTTTGCCTTAGTGGTTTTGTGAACCGCTTTTGGTTTCGAAACAGCTTTTGTTTTTTTTGTTTTTGTTTCAGGTTCTGTTGTCATGAACTAAGACTTTCTTATCTATTAAGCAATGATTTTGGTAACAACTCCGGCTCCGACAGTCTTTCCTCCTTCACGAATCGCAAATTTTTGTGATTCTTCAAGAGCAACTGGGGTAACGAGTTTCACGGTAAGCTTGGCTGTATCTCCTGGCATAACCATCTCTACTCCATCGGCTAGTAACACGTCTCCAGTTACATCAGTAGTTCGAATGTAGAATTGAGGTTTATATCCTTTGAAAAATGGAGTGTGTCTTCCTCCTTCTTCTTTCTTCAAAACATAAACTTCACAAGTGAAATTATCATGTGGGGTGGTAGTACCTGGTTTGCAGAGAACTTGTCCGCGGGTAACATCCTCTTTCTTTAGACCTCGAAGAAGAATTCCAGCATTGTCGCCAGCCATTCCTTCTTGTAAGTTCTTGTTGAACATTTCAATTCCGGTAACTGTTGATTTTTGAGTTGGCTTGATTCCGACGATTTCGATTTCTTCCCCAACTTTTACGGAACCTCTTTCGATTTTTCCGGTAACCACAGTGCCCCGGCCTTCGATTGAAAAGATGTCTTCAACTGGCATCAAAAACGGTTTGGTAGTATCTCTCTCAGGAACTGGAATATAGGTATCAAGAGCATCGGTCAATTCAATAATTTTCTTTGCCCATGGATCATCAAGTGAAGTTGCTTCAAGTGCTTTCAAGGCAGAACCTCGAATAACTGGAGCGCCCGCTCCATCAAATCCTTGTTTGGTCAAAAGCTCACGAATTTCTTCTTCCACCATATCAATCATGTCTTTATCGTCAACCATATCGCACTTATTTAAGAAAACGATCATTCGAGGAACTCCAACTTGTTTTGCAAGCAATACATGTTCACGAGTTTGAGGCATCGCTCCATCAGTAGCAGCAACGACCAAAATAGCACCGTCCATTTGAGCGGCACCGGTAATCATGTTCTTAATGTAATCGGCGTGTCCTGGGGCATCGATGTGCGCATAGTGACGAGCATCAGTAGCGTATTCATTGTGAGAAATGTTAATGGTGATTCCACGAGCTTTTTCTTCAGGCGCATTGTCGATTTGGTCAACGCCTCGAAGTCTGACTGTTTTACCAGCCAAATTTAACACGTGTAATATAGCCGCAGTCAAAGTGGTCTTCCCATGGTCAACGTGACCGATGGTTCCTACGTTTACGTGTGGCTTGTCTCTTTTAAATTCTTCTGCCATATATTTTTTTATTAATAACTAAGACTTAACATACGAGAAGTTGCTAAGGCCTAACTACTAAATTAATTAATCTTATAATGTTCTATTTTGCAAAATTTGCAATAGAAAAACCGCGAAAGTGCAGTTGCGTTGATATTAGCAAAATAAAAAAACATTGTCAATGTTGGTAAATATAAAAAATGACCCTGATTTTTATCAGGGTCGATACAAATTAATGCGGTTGATTCAATGAATAGTTGCCAGTGGAGCAGTTGGGTCTGGAAAATACCCCATATGAACAGGGACTCCTTTCGATAAGGCGTACTCAACTGCATCAAGTCGTATCGGACGGCTTGGAAGCTTTTGGTAATCAGCTAAGGATATTTCCAACCTGTAGTCTTCTTTTGTTGTGGTAGAAGGGTCCTGTAGATAAAAACCTTTCACATCTTTCATATATGTTATGGAAGTGGTGAAACCAGAGTCCATTGCACCGCCAGCAAGATAAGCAACAGATAAATCTGAACCATCCAGACCAAGCAACGTATGTTTTCCTTTATAGCTTCCAATAAATCCCTGAGTTATCAAAGCTCTATTTAGGTCAAGAAAGTTCAGAAACGATTTATCTAAGTGCTTTAATCTCGCGTCAAGAAAGTTTCTATCTGTGTTTAAGAATTTTGGAGCATCAAAAAGAAAACCTTTTATGCCGGTGAAATCCAAAAAAACGGAAAAAATTTTTGACGAAGCTAACTCCCCGTAAGAAGGGATAAGTGCAGCAAATGATTCGTTTGGCGTTAGATAAACATCTCTTTGGAGTTTTAAAAAATCTTCATTGAATTCTTCAAATGCTTTTTCTCTGTATTTCCCGAGTAAAATATTTGAGATAAGTTCAATGTGGACTTTTTTGAATTCATTAAGGGACATATCAATTACCATTTCAGCAAATACTTTTTCATTTTTCGATAAGTGTTCTTCTTCAAGCTTACTTTTTACTATAAGATTGAGAAGTCGGGTCATCCCCTTTAAGGCCGAAACAACAAATATGATTTTTGTTCCTTCAGTCTCTTTTCTCAAAAAAGATTGGGAATTGAGCATTGATTCGGGGTTGAAATACAACCCTCCAAATTTAAAAAATTTTAGATCTTCCATGGCAATATGATTTATTTTTTGTTTAGTGATTACTAAAAAAGACTAGATTTAATCCCCTTTAATAATCACTAAACCAATTTTGTCAAAAAACGATCATAGTATCACTATGACATTTGTTTAGCACAAAATCAAGCTAAAAATATTTACTCTTTTGGATTATTTTCTTCTAAAATTCCAGTCGCTTTTTCTGCAACACTAGAAAGCCTTTTTATGACGTCAAGTTTTTCTTCATCTGACAAAAAATGGTATTTCAAATATCCTTCTTCTTGTTTTTCTAGTAATTCTTTTGGGAGTACCTCTTGCAGTTTTGATAATTGTTTTTTCATCTCTTCGTTTTGAATCATTTCAAGAACAATATCTAAAAACCCCACAACGGTAGCACATTTGTTAACCCCAAGACGATTCTTTTTATAGAAATCTAGTGACTCTTTTGATACGGATTCTTTTAAAGAAGTCTCCCACTTTCTACGAGACGTATGGTCTTGGTGAAATTCATCAATAAATATCGGACCGGAAAAATATGCTTTAAAAACTGCCAGGGAATCCTTTGTTAAATCTTGAGCTTCTTCGTCCATTCCTATCAATGCTTTCTTCTTCACACTTAAAAGAGCCTTGTCTTTTGAATAATCGAAGTTTTTCCCATAATCTTTAAAATCAAGTTTGTTGCCTGTTTTTTCTCCAAAAGCAATTAGTTCCAAAGCCATTTGTTCATTTTTGCTTATTCTTATTTGAGTATCCTTTTCTCTTATCAGTGGATCTAAAATATTTTGTACTTGTTCCATGAAGTCATCATACAACAAAAAGCACCCTATTGCTAGGGTGTTTTTTTGTTTTATTTTCTTGAAGCAATAATCGTTTCAGCCACGTTGTTTGGAACAATGTCATAACGAACAAATTCCATTGTGAATGATGCTCGTCCTTCAGTCATTGACCGAAGTCCTGTCATATACCCAAACATTTCGGACAGCGGAACGATTGCGCGCAAAACTTTGTTCATTCCCCTGTCTTCCATCCCTTCGATAATTCCACGTTTGGAAGAAAGGTTCCCAGTAACGTCTCCCATAAATTTTTCTGGCATAACAACCTCCACTTTCATCATCGGTTCTAGTATTACCGGCTTTGCTCGTTTACAAGCATCTTGCACGGCCATCGAAGCAGCAATCTTGAAGGCCATTTCGTTCGAGTCCACTTCGTGATACGATCCATCCCAAAGTTCTACCGAAACATTAACTAATTTAAATCCAGCCAAAACTCCACGATCGAGTCCTTCTTTAAATCCTTTCTCACAGGGAGCGATATACTCTTGTGGAATAACTCCTCCGCGAATGGTGTTGATGAATTCGAAACCATCCCCGGAACGTTTGGTATTTTTTGGTAAATCTTCCACCTCTTCTTTGGTGAGAATTTCCATCGGTTTCACCTTAATCTTTACGTGACCGTAGTTACCACGTCCACCGGATTGCTTGATGTATTTTCCTTCTGCGTCTGAATTTGAAGTGATAGTTTCGCGATAAGCTACTTGCGGTTTCCCGACGTTTGCTTCCACTGTAAATTCTCGTTTCATTCGATCCACAATAATTTCAAGGTGTAATTCTCCCATCCCGGCAATAATCGTCTCCCCCGTTTCCTGATCGGTTGAAACTTTAAAGGTTGGATCTTCTTGGGCAAGCCGGTTAAGCGCCATTCCCATTTTTTCCTGGTCCGCCTTCGTCTTCGGTTCGATACGAAGTTGAATAACTGGTTCCGGGAAAATAATACGATCTAGTTCGATTGGTTTCTCTTCATCGCAGATTGTATCAGAAGTGATGGTGTCTTTAAGTCCAACCGCAGCTGCAATTTCTCCAGCAAAAACTTTTTTCACTTCCTCTCGATCATTCGCATGCATCCGCAAGATTCGTCCGATACGTTCTTTGTTGCGAGTACGAGGATTGTAAACATATGAACCCGAAGAAAGAGTTCCGGAATATACCCGAAAGAAAATAAGTTGTCCTACGAACGGATCAGTCGCAACTTTGAATGCGAGTGCCGAAAAAGGTTCCGCGTCGGATGCATTTCGAACAATTGGCTCGTCATTCTTGTCCGGGTCGGTACCAGTGATCGCTGGGATATCAAGGGGAGATGGTAAGTAGTCAACAACCCCGTCCAAAACGAGCTGCACTCCTTTGTTTTTAAGAGCGCTCCCTGCGTAAACTGGAAAAATCTCGTTAGCGATAACTCCTTTTCGCATCAACTTTTTTAAAGTAAGAATATCAGGAATTTTACCTTCAAAATATTCACCCATCGTCTTGTCATCTTGTTCGACAATTTTTTCAATCAATTCATTGTGGTATTTTTCTGCCTCCGCCGCCATCTCTGCTGGAATTTCGCTCTCAATTACTTTATTTCCCATTTCCCCTTCAAAATAGTATGCCTTCATTGTAAGCAAATCAACTACTCCTTCGTGTTTTTCTTCAAGGCCGATTGGGATTTGCATTCTGATAGCTTTCTTGGTCAATCGATCCAAGATCGTCGCATAGGAATGTTCAAAAGAGGCACCGGTTCGATCTAGTTTATTAATAAAACAAATTCGAGGAACTTTTGCCTCATCAGCATACCGCCAGTTGGTTTCAGACTGTGGTTCAACGCCCGCTACTCCGTCGAAAACTACCACCGCTCCGTCAAGTACCCGAAGGGAACGCTTCACTTCAACAGTAAAGTCGATGTGACCGGGAGTGTCAATAATATTAAAACGATGTTTTTTAGATTTATCGGTTGGACTCGCATAGGTTGGGGTCCAAAAACAGGTAACAGCAGCTGAAGTGATTGTGATTCCACGTTCTCTCTCTTGTTCCATCCAGTCTGTTGTAGTCTCTCCGTCATGCACTTCTCCGATTTTATGTGAAACTCCAGTATAAAAAAGTACCCGCTCTGTTGTGGTAGTTTTTCCGGCATCAATGTGCGCGATAATTCCAATATTTCTAACTTTTTCTAACGGGTAATCTCTTTCCATATAATTTACTTATTTAAACTTAATATTAAAAAGCGCTGTTGCGCTTGAAACAATATATAACAAAACCTCTCTTTTTGCAAATAAAAAAGCAGGAGTTCCTGCTTTATTTTTTGTTCGCTTGCCGAGCTTTCATTAACTCGAACAAGGCCATTTCATCGACATTAAGTGACAACCTTATATCTTCCTCAATGTTGATTAAATTTGATACTTTTTTTTTAAATTCATCCCTGTCTTTTTCAGGGATACTAAGATACAAAAGCACAGTTCCCTTTACCCCTAGGTTTAGAGATATTACTTGAAGCATCGGGATGGTCAGACTCCGGTCAGCTGTTTCCAACCAGCTGACATATGATGAACTTTTGCCAATCAATCCAGCAAACTTCTCTTGGGACAATCCCCGAAAGAGGCGAAGCAGCTTGATCGTTTCAGAAATGCTTTGTTTACTTATCCCATAAATTTTTTCAATTGTTTGCATAATATTTTATTATGTATACGTACTGTATGTTCTTTCAAAGAAGACAATAAAAAAAGGAAAAGGCAAACAAAAACAAAAAATCCCCTTCCGAGGATTTTTAAAATTTAAATTTGTTTTACCAGGCAAAATGAGCAAAAGCTTTGTTTGATTCAGCCATCTTGTGAGTATCTTCCCTTTTCTTGATAGCCGCTCCTTCATTTTTTGAAGCTGCAATCAATTCATCGGCTAATTTAAGATGCATTGGCTGGCCTTTCTTTGCACGAGCAGCGTCTCTTATCCAGCGCATCGCAAGCGCGAGCCTTCTTTCTGGTCGGACTTCTCGAGGAACCTGATAATTAGCTCCTCCGATACGCTTCGAGCGAACTTCGGTCATCGGACCGGCATTTTTCATTGCAAGGTCAAAAATTTCAAGTGGGTTTGGGTTACCGGTTTTTTCTTTGATTACATCAAAAGCGGCATACATCACCTTCCGGGCAGTTTCCTTTTTTCCAGACCACATAATGTAATTTATAAACTTCTCCAATTTTTGAGAATTGTACAGGAAGTCTGGTTTTACGATATTTCGATTTTTTACTTTTCGTCTCATGTTATTTTAAATTATTTTTTTTCTTTCTTAGGCCTCTTGTTTCCATAAAGTGATCTGCTTTGTCTTCGTTTCTCGACACCTTGAGTATCAAGCACGCCACGAACAATGTGGTATCTAACTCCAATCAAGTCTTTTACTCGCCCTCCGCGCAACATCACCACTGAGTGTTCTTGTAAATTGTGTCCTTCTCCTGGGATATAAGCGGTAACTTCCATTCCATTGGTCAACCTGACTCTCGCTATTTTTCGAAGAGCAGAGTTTGGCTTCTTTGGAGTAGTAGTAGTAACTTTTGTACAAACCCCTCGCTTGAAAGGAGCGGGATAATAGACAGGTCTATTTTTTAAAACATTAAAACCACGAGCAAGTGCCACCGTTTTTGATTTTCGGGTAACTTTGGTTCGGTTCTTTTTAATTAATTGGTTAATTGTTGGCATTTATAAATAAAAGAGTCCTAAGACTCCAATTAGACACAAAGGTAATTTACTACAAGTCTATAAAAAAAGCAACCCCTCTTGGATAATGCTTATAGTGTAAGCCCGGTAATCAAATGAAATAAGAAAGCAAGAATCGGTAGAAGAAATCTAGAGAAGTATAAGACGAAAATAATGACGAAAACAAGAGAATATCTCTCCAAATTTTCCATAACAGAATACATCGAAGCTGGCAATAAGCTAAACAGTATCTTTGAACCGTCAAGCGGTGGAATCGGAACAAGATTAAATATCGCTAAACCTAGGTTTACAATCACAATAGTCGAAAGGATAAAAGGCAGTCCAACAGGAATATTCATTCCAAAAGAAAAACGCAAAATAAGTCCAAAAAAAGTTGCCAAGAAAAGATTGGCGAGTACCCCCGCTCCCGCAACGGCTATGGTTCCCCACTTTTTATTACTCAAGTTATTCGGGTTATATGGGACAGGTTTCGCCCAACCTATTAGAAAATGTGACTGAGTCAAAATCAATACTGCCGGAAGTAAAATCGAACCGAAAAGATCCAAATGCTTTATCGGGTTTAAAGTTAACCGGCCCGCAAAAAAAGCCGTCTTGTCTCCAAAAGCTTGCGCCATAAAACCGTGCGAAACTTCGTGAATCACGACAGACATAATCAGAATCACTATATAAAATGTTGCATCAGTCGGTGTCATAATTGCTTTTCTATATTTTCTATGATAGCATAAAAAAATAATGAAAGTATGTAAAATATCAAAAAAGAGTTCAATCATTGGAGGAGGTTATTCCAATCGCACTCGTGCTACTAAGTTTAACCCAACCGGCAAAAAACGAAAACATGTAAATCTTCAAAAAAAGAAGATTTTTGTGCCCGAACTTGGTAAATCGATAATTATTGAAGTCTCGACCCGGGGAATGCGAACGATGAAAAAGAACGGCGCCTACGTAACTTTAAAAAAGGCAGGGATGGTTAAATAATTTAAATAATAAAAAAAACACCCCGATTTGTCGGAGTGTTTTTTTTATTATTATCCTGGTATGAAAGTTAAGGCATTTCCCTTTTTGCCCGCTCGACCGGTTCGGCCGATACGATGAACATAAGTGTCATGCGTTTGTGGAATATCATAGTTAATCACGTGAGAAACGTCCGGAATGTCGAGTCCCCGAGCTGCCACGTCGGTGGCAATTAAAATGGAAATCTGATCTTTTTTAAATGATTCCAAGGTTCGAATACGTTCCCGGCTTCTTTTGTCGCCATGGATTGCTCCTACTTTAAAACCACATCCGGCGAGTTCTTTTGCAAGAGTATCCACACTGTGTTTTCTTTCACAAAAGATCAATACTTTTTCGGATTTTTCTTCCTTCAAGATATCACTCAATTTTGATAGTCTTTCTTCTTTTCCCCGAACCCGGACAACGTCCTGGTCAATGTTTTTTGCGGTTTCACCTGAGATAACCGAGATAAATACAGGGTCAACAAGGAACTCACTGGTTAATTTTTTTATTTCAGGAGAAAGAGTCGCCGAGAAAAACAAAGTCTGTTTTTCTTTGGCGGTTCTTGCTAAAATATAAACCATTTCATCTTTGAATCCCATATCAAGCATCCGGTCCGCTTCATCGAGCACTACTGCCTTACAGAGGGACAAATCCAAAACCTTTCGATTGATTAAATCTTTAATTCGGCCCGGGGTGCCAATAACAAAAGATACTCCCCGCTCAAGTTCTCGGATCTGTTTCATAATCGGCATTCCTCCAACACAAGATACGGAAAAAATTCCGAGTCCAAAAGAAAGTTCTCTAAAATCAGATTCGATTTGCATCGCAAGTTCCCTGGTTGGTGCCATAATTAAAACTTTTCCTCCAGGCAAGATGCTTTCCTTTTTATTGTTAGATATTCTTTCGATTAAAGGCAAGAGAAAAGTGGCTGTCTTCCCTGTTCCGGTGTTCGCGAGTCCGAAAATGTCTTTCCCGGAAATTACCAGTGGAATTGACTGATCTTGAATTGGTTTTGGGGAAGTAAATCCTTTACGAACAATATTTTTATATAACTGTGGATTAAAAGAAAAATCAGAAAACGTATGTTTTGATACGTATGGTTTTTCTTCGTGCGCTATCGCTTTTTTGATGAATCTAGAAAAATCGATTCGCTCCGAAAAACCTCTCCCCTTACTCTTGGTGGAACTATGTCTTGGACGAGAGCTACTGATAAATTTTCTATGTGCTCCTGCAGAAACATGAGGGCTCGATTTACTGCCACCAAATTTCTTTTTTGCCGTAGCGGCAAATTTCGGACGTACGAATTTCTTCGGACTTCCCGAGTGATTTTTGTTAATCATATATTACTTTGGTCATGGATATCAAACCATGCGACACAAAGTCATAAGTTGATTTCCACAAAATCAATCTCGTTAATTAATAGGTGAGAATGATATTTAAAGATTAGCACTATACTTATATTTTGTCAATACTCTTAATTTATTAGGAAAAGATATAATGAAGTTATGAGAACCTACGTCGACATCGTAAAAAAAGTTTTAGAAAGTGGAATAAAAACCCCGACTCGCCAAGGAACCCCTGCCTATGCAATTGCCGGTGCTATTTTCGAACACGATATGTCTAAGGGCTTTCCATTGCTTACTACTAAAAAGGTCCCTTTTCGCTTGATTGCTACTGAACTTGAATTTTTCATCAATGGCATCACCGACAAGAAGTGGTTGCAAGATAGGAACAATCACATTTGGGACGAATGGGCTTCCCCTCTAAAAGCTCCGTACGGACACGACGAAGCTTCCAAAAAAAGAATGCTTGAGGAGCGAGACTTGGGACCAATTTACGGCTTTCAATGGCGCCATTTCAATGCTCCATACAAAAGTTTCGACACCGACTACACAAACCTCGGGATTGACCAATTAAAAAAAATGGTTGAAACTTTAAAAAATAACCCGAGAGATAGACGAATGATAGTAAGTGCTTGGAATCCAATTCAATTTGGAGAGATGGGACTCCCCCCTTGTCACTACTCATTTCAAGTTACCGTTATTAACGGAAAACTTAACTTACTCTGGAATCAACGATCAGTTGACACAATGCTAGGTCTTCCTTTCAATATTGCAAGTTACGCATTGCTCTTACATTTACTAGCAAAAGAAACGGGGCTCGAAGAAGGAAAACTTGTCGGGTTTTTAGCTGATGTTCATATTTTTGAAAACCATTTCGAAGGCGCCAAAGAACAACTTTTGCGTGATACGGAAAAATATCCATTATCAAAAATAGAAACAGAAAATTGGAAATCCATCTTTGATTGGAAATCTAGTGACACAAAAGTGATTGGTTATGAGAGTTACGACAAAATTCCTTTCGAAATAGCAATATAAATATTATGGTTCTTTCAATCATTGCAGCTATCGGTAAAAATAATGAACTGGGAAAAAAGAACGACCTTCTTTGGAACTTACCGGAAGATATGAAATATTTTCGGACTACTACTTCTGGCCACCCGATTGTCATGGGACAAAAAACATATCTTTCTTTAGCAAAAGACTCGGACGGAAAACAAATCGGCCGAATTCTTCCGGGTCGCAGAAATATTATTCTATCTTCCGAACCATCCTTAAAAATCGATGGCGCAGAAATTGTTCACACTTTCCCAGAACTTATGTTTCTTTTGGCTAATTCAATAAAAGGAGACGAGGAAGCTTTCGTAATTGGCGGAGGGCAAATCTATCAGCTCCTAATTGAAAAAGCCGATAAGCTTTATATTACTCACGTTGATGCAACTTTCCCTGATGCTGAAATATTCTTCCCGTCCATTGATAATACAAAATGGGAAAAAACCAAAAGTAAAAAATACGTAAAAGACGCACAAAACAATTACGATATGGAGTTTGCGGAATATACTAAGAAAGTTTTTTAATCACTTCGTTTATTTGTTTATACAGTTCCTCAATAGTGCCTTCATTTAAAATGGTATATTTTGCAGATTTCATTACTTCCGGGATTTCCCGGTCTGCTTCGGCTTCATTATCCTTCAAAAATTGCTCAAAGGTTTTTGTGTCGTCACCGACATTTTCTTTTCTTTTAAGTACCCGCTCAAAGCGCAACTCGGGATTTGCCGCAATAGCAACTAAAACGAAATTTGGCAGCTTGCTTAAATATTCTATGTCATCAAACCTTCTTACACCGTCTATCACCACAATATCGGAATCAAGAGACATGGCATCCTTGGCAATTATTTTAGCTAAAATATTTTGACCAAAATTTTCTCTTAAAACTTGTGATATTTTTTGCATATTTGCCCGGCTGATTTCAATACCCGCTCGGCTTAAAATATCTCGGAGTGATGCAGAAAATTTACAATCTTTTGAATTGTATTTTTCAGCCAAATATTTTTTTGTTTCTTCTTTGCCAGAAGCCTGCTGCCCTACCAAACCAAAAATTATTTTTTTATTCATATTAAAATTTAGGAATATTATTCCCCCAGATTTCTTCTAAATAACTTTTGCCATTCATGTTGTAACATTTAAAATCAGGCACCGACAGTAGAAGCCTGGTAATAGCTTCGTTCGTTAAAGAACTGGTCATAGATTTTGTATTGTTACTTGCCTTACTTTCAACAACGGAATTTTTGTAAATAACCTTTTTTATCCCAGCTTGAATAATGTGTTTTAAACAATTTTCACAAGGACCATAACTATCATACAGAGTGCAATTTTCCAAATCTCTTCTGGCAAAAAGTATTGCGTTCATCGCATCGTGAATTACCAAATGATATTTCATTGGTCGTTCTTGGGTCATTTTCGACTCATTACACCCCCCCACGAAACCATTGTAGCCGAAAGAAATTGGTCTTTTTTTCACATCTACAATTACGCAGCCTGCTTTGGTGGATGGGTCCTTCGATTTTTTTGCTACCTGCTCGGCAATATTCATAAAATACTCATCCCAAGATGTTGCTACATATCTTTTTATTTTTTTGGTTTTTGTTTTCATTTTTTAATGATACTCCCAAAAAGTGGCAAATACAAATCATCTTTCACTTTGATTTCAAGTTCTTTTTTATTGATTTTTTCAACAAATTGGATCGGCGCACTGGTAATTAAAGCAAGTGGCTGTTGTTCTTTTCCCTCGCCCATACACAACACTGCCGCAGTTGCGAGACTATCCGCCACATCAGTTCGAGAAAAATTTAAGGCTCGTCCAAATATATCTTTTTTCCCACGATAGTCCCTTACTCCTTTAAATCCAGCATATCCTAGCGCAACTCCAACAATTCCAGCGCGCAAGGGAAAAACCCGGCTGTCTGTAACAAGTACTCCTAGTTTTTTAACTTTAAATATTTTTCTGAGTTTTTTTCTAATTTCGTCAGCCACTTGAAAACTATCTTTTGGTAAAAGAATCAGCTTTCCTTTCGCGTTTGACTCATCTATTCCAGCATTGGACATGACCATATTGTCTTTTATGGTTAGCCAAACAAATTTGGTTTTTAGTGCAAAATCACTTTCTTGTTTGATAAGTTTTGTTTTTTCTTTTCTATTTTTACATGTTACTACCCCCCCCTCCGAAAGAGCAACAATTTTTGAAGTAACAACCAAAACAGATTCTTCCGGAATTTTTTTAATATATCGCAGAATAAAAGAAATTAAATCTTCGTTTTCTAAAAAAATTTTAGTTTTAAAGGCTCTGATTTGCATTATTATTTCCTCTTAAGAGATAAATCCCTAAATAAGAAAGTGGTGTATATAAAAATCCCATAAAGACCTTATAAATCCACCATGGAATAATTATTAATAATATCGTTTTCACCGGCAGCACTCCAAGATAAGCAATAAACATAAAAATGGAAGAGTCGAGTAGTTGAGACCAAAGATTCGAAAGATTGGAGCGTAACCAAAAATTCTTTTCTCCGATATACTTTTTGAAAAAGAAAAATGAAAGAACATCTTGATATTCCCCTATCGCATAAGCGACCAGTGAAGCGATAGAAAAACGTGCGGAAATACCAAAAATTAAATTAAAGCCATCCTGTGCCCACATCCCTGCTCTCGCCCAAGGTACAACCAAAGAAATAAAAGAGTAGAGTAAAAATAAAAGAATGGATAGAATCCCAGCAAAAACGAAGTTCTTGGCCATTTTTTTCCCGTAAACTTCCCCGATGACATCAGTCATTATAAAAACTATCGGGAAACAAAAAACCGCTACCGAAAGGTGGGTTCCAAAAAGAAATGGCATCAGCTTTATCCCCAAGGTGTTGGCAGCAAAAAGTGAACTTAAATAAAGCGTTAAACAAATCAGAATTTTTTTATAATCTAATTCTTTAAGTGGTTCCATTATTTTTTAAGTAATCTAGATTACTTCTATTCCCATAGAGCGGGCAGAGCCAGCCACAATATTGATTGCTCCTTCGTCATCTTTTGCATTTAAATCAGCCATTTTCTTTTTGGCTATTTCTAGTGCTTGAGCTCGAGATATTTTACCAACCTTGTGAGAAGCATTTTTACCTGAACCCTTTTCTATTCCAGCCGCTTTCAAAATTAGTCCTGAAACAGGAGGGGTTTTAATGACGAAATCATAGCTTCGGTCTTCATAGACTGAAACCACTACTCCAACTTTATCTCCTGTCATTTTAGAAGTTGCTGCGTTAAATTTTGTAACAAAATCTCCGATGTTGATTCCGGCTTGTCCCAAGGCAGGTCCTAAAGGTGGCGCAGGGGTTGCTTTTGCGGCCTGAATTTGTAATTTGATTTTTTTGGTTATTTTTTTTGCCATATATTTAGAGATTAACTTATATTTTCTTAACTTGCAAGAAATCTAATTCGACTGGGGTTTCGCGACCAAACATTGAAACAAGCACTTTTATCTTACCTCGTTCTTGATCTACGGAATTTACTTTCCCTTCCAAGTCCTTAAATGGACCGTCAACAATCCGAACCGTTTCACCAATCGCTATGTCGATATTATGTTTGAGAGTACTTGCGTCCATCTTCTTAAACAAATAATCTACTTCTTCTTTCTTTAGTGGTACTGGGTTCACTCCGGCTCCGACGAAACCAGTCACTCGAGGAGTATTTCGAACTACATACCAGGAATCATCGGTCACAATCATATCCACAAGGACATAACCAGGGTAAATCTTTTCTTCCACTTCCGCTCGTTTCCCAGCTTTTATTTTTATCTTTTTTTCAATCGGCACAATGACGTTAAATATTTTGTCGTGCATTCCGAGTGAATCGATTCTTTGTTTTAAATTTCGGAGCACGGCATTTTCATATCCAGCATAAGTGTGAATCGCATACCAATTTCTTATTCCTTGTACTTCTTGTTTTGACATATAATATAATTAAAATCCAATTATTTTTTGGAGACCTTGAGAAAAAATAAAGTCAAAAACTCCTAAGAAATAGGCAATCAAAACGGATAACCCAAGGACAATCAAGGTATAAGCAACCGTTTGACTTCTGGTAGGCCAGTTCACATGCTTTAACTCTGCTTTAATATCATTGAAGTAATCCGTTGTTTTTGACATATTTTTTTAAAAATTTAAATTGATAAGAGTTTCTCTTTCCAAAAAGCCCCCAGAAAGGGCTTTTTTTATATTACTCTTAACCTTTAAAATAGTCAACCCTATCTTATTTTGTAAGTGATAGTAACATCCGAACTAATCAAATTTTCTCCAAGTGGTAAAACAGCTGGAGTAGCCGAGGACAATGCTCCTGCACTTTTTGCCATCATGTCATTCGCATACATTGGGGTTGGATAATTTCCATTATCAGAATAAGAGGTTATTCCCCCTAAATGAACTCCAAGCTCTTTGGCCAGTTCCTTTGCCTTTCCTTTTGCATCATTAATAGCCATTTTTCTGGCGGTTGCTTTCAAATCATCTTGTTTATCAACAGTAAAATTTGGTCCGGAAAGTTCGGTGACTCCAATTGCTCCAAGCCCGGATATCACTGTCCCGACACTGTCGGTATTTCTAACCTTCACATTAATACTTTCATACGCTTCATACCCGGAAATTATTTGTTTCCCTGGTCGAGGCGGACAAGTGAGCGAACCACAAGCTCCGTCGGCTGAATATTGGTAATCGTACTTTGGGTTAAAAGAAACATTTTCTGTTTTGTAGTCTTTTTCCGCAATATTATTTACTTTCAATAAATCAAGTGCCTTTTTTTCTATTTGAGTCACTGCTTCTTGAGCCGCCTTCACAGTTTTTGCTTCTTGTCTGATAGTAAAGGAAACATTAGCGATATCAGGCACTGCTTGCACTTCCCCATGGCCAGTCACGGTAATAATATTTTCTTGTGTATTGTTGTTGAAACTATCGCTATGTCCCAAATTGCCGCTAACAATATTGGCGACAATCACAGCAATAAAAACGACAAGGGCAATCCTTATGGCCTTACGATATTTTTCTTTATTTTCTGGTGACATAATTTTCCCCGTAAGCAACGGGACAATTTATTTTATTGCTAATAATTCGACTTGGAAAGTTAATACAGCATTTGGTGGAATTGGCCCTACCCCATTTACTCCATAAGCAAACTCCGGTTGAATTTCAAGTGTTCTCTGCTCTCCGACTTTCATTCCAGCTACTCCAATATCCCATCCCTTGATAACTTGTCCAGCCCCGATAGTGAATTCAAAAGGTTCTACATGCTGAAACTTTGGATCAACGTTTGAATCAAAAACTGTTCCGTCAGTAAGTGTGCCAGTATAGTTCATCGCAACAGTATCCCCTGCTTTGGCTACCGCTCCGGTTCCTTCTTTTACGATTGTAACCTTAACTCCATTTTGTGTATCCATATTATTTTGTTCTTGTCCTACTGGTATTTCGGTAGGAGAATTATTCTTTTTACTTTTAATGGTAATGAAAACAAGCCCCGCAACAACCACGATAACAATCAAAAACCAAACTAACATTTTTATACTTTCTTTTTTCATAATTTTTAAAATAAATTAAGATTTTTAATATTTCAATTATACACCGAGTATCATTAAAATCAAATTAATTATAATTTACACAAAATTCACTTCCGGAGTAAGCCTCAGTCCGAATTTTTGGTAAACGGAATCAATAATCTGATATGCTAGTTTTTTTATTTCTTCGCCAGTCGCACCGCCATAATTCACCAAAACTAGTGCTTGGCGCTCGTGTACCCCGACGTTTCCCTCTCGATATCCTTTCCAACTGCCCCCCCCGTGGCGTGGGCCGCATTGCTCAATCAACCAACCAGAAGGAATTTTTATTACTCCTTCTAATTTTCCGTCCACTGTTTCTGATGGTAAATCCTCCAAGAAATATGGCATCTCGGGATAGCTCATTAAAATATTTTTAAAATCTACTTCGCTAATATAAACATTCTTAAAAAAACTACCAGCATTCCCAAGGATTTTCGGATCAGGCAATTTTCCTCGACGAATTTCGGCCACTGCCCGGCTAATATCTTTCGGATTTTTTATTATTAGATTATTTTTTTCTATATAGTCTTTCAGAGTTTTATATCTTAAGTTTTCATTTTCATTTTTATTTAATTTTAAAGTAACCGCCGAAATAAAATATTTTCCCTTCAATTCCCGCTTGAAAATGCTGTCTCGATACCCCAGCTTACATTCAGCGCAAGAAAAAATCTTTTTTTCTCCTGTTGCTATTTCGTATGCTTCCACGTTTTGAAGCACATCCTTCAGTTCCACTCCATAAGCTCCAATATTTTGCACTGGGGTGGCTCCTACTGTTCCTGGAATCAGGGATAAATTCTCGATTCCCCAAAAACCTCGCTCTACCGTAAAATTTACTAAATCGTTCCACCACTCCCCGCCGAGAGATTTAACCAATACCGTTTCAGAATCGTCTTCTAAGATTTCAATTCCTTTTAATTTATTTAAAATCACAATACCGGGAAAGTCTTGTGTAAAAAGAATATTACTTCCTCCTCCCAAAAAAAGTTTTTCACTTTCCTGAAACATAGGCGTTAAAAAAAGCTTAACCAAATCTTTTTCGTTTTTTACTTCTACAAAAAATTTGGCTTTTGCTTTGATGTGAAATGTATTTAGTTCGGTTAAATCATAATCCTTTAAAATTTCCATTATTTTTTATTTTATTGGTTATATTTTTAAAAGAATTTTCCATAAAATTTACCTAAATAGAAAAACAATCGTTAAGACACTGACAAGAAATAGAATTCCGACTGTGAGCCAACCGACAATGTTTCCAAGTTTTTTGTTTTTATAAACACCCATGATTTCTTCTTTACTGCTAATCCAAACAATCAAAAACAAAATAATCGGCGAAATTATTCCGTTTAGTACTGCAGAATATATGAGCGCTTTAATCGGATCAAGCCCCACAAAATTTAGCACAATACCTAAAATCATAGCGACGATGATTACTCCGTAAAAAGAGGTCGCGTGTTTTAATTTGCGATACAAACCCGATTTCCAATTAAAAGCTTCCGACATTGCATAAGATGCCGAGCCAGCGAGAACCGGGATAGCGAGCAACCCCACTCCCAAAATACCAATCGCAAATAAAGCAAAGGCTAGATTCCCGGCAAAAGGACGAAGCGCTTCGGCCGCGTCGGCGGCTGTTCCAATGTTCGTAATACCGTTGGCAAATAAAGCGGCAGCGCAAGTGGCGATTATAAAAAACATGATGACATTAGACAAAAACATCCCAGACCAAACATCAATTCGCATTTTATGAATATCAGAAGGGGCAATAAGAGACCGGCGCTTTTCTTCAGTCCTCTCCCCTTTCACTATTTGCTCTTCCACTTCTTGGGAAGTCTGCCAGAAAAATAAATATGGGGAAATAGTAGTACCAAAAGCAGCACAAATTAAAATGATATCTGTCTTCGTGAAAGAAAACGTCGGGATAACTAAATGATTGAATACGTCGCGCCAATTAATATGCACCGAAAATGCTGAAAAGACGTAAGCAAATAAAATCAACGAAAGATACTTAAGGTATTTGGAATATTTTTTATACGGAATAAAAATTTGAAGCCCAAGAGTAAGTAACGCAAAGAAAATCACCAAAAAAACAAAGCCGGCTCCCGGCAAAATCAACTGCACCCCTTTTGCCATCGCTCCCAAGTCAGCTCCAATGTTAAAAACATTGGCACCGAGTAGTAGGGCCACACAAAAATACAAAACTTTTTTAGGAAAATGTCTTTTAACATTGGTTGCCAAACCTGCCCCGGTGGCAAGACCGATGCGAGCACACATTTCCTGAATCACCCCCATTAAGGGAAAAGAGAAAAGAGAAATCCAAATCAAACTCAAACCTCGGGATGCCCCCATTTGTGAATAAGTGGCAATTCCCGATGGATCATCATCGGCGGCACCAGTCGTAAGCCCGGGACCTAATATTTTCCAATATTCTTTTAATTCTTGTACTGGCTTTTGTGTTTCAATGTCTTGTCCGATTTCTTTTTCTACTTCAACACTTTTTTCCAAAATTTCGGCCGGGGCACTAAAAAGTTTCTCTAAGATTGTCTTCCTCATATTTCTAATTATGGCATAATTTTAAAAAAGTGTATATAATAAAATTATGAAATCATTTTCAAAAAGAATCCCTCACTTGGGGACAGAAAACGCTTTTTCCGTCATAGGAAAAGCAAAAGAATTCGAAGAAAATATACTCAAACCACAAGGGAAAAAACTCATTTATCTACAAATTGGGGAACCAAGTTTCGACACTCCCGAGAATATCAACCAAGCGGCAATTGCTGCTATTAAAAATAATAAAACCCATTATTCTCCTACTCCGGGGATCCCTGAGCTTCGGGAAGCAGTAGCGCAGTCTGTTAGTTCCTACACAAAAATTAATTACAAAAAAGAAGACGTAGTGGTGACCGCCGGTGCAAAACCGATTATTTTTTATCTGATTAATGCTTTAATTGATGAGGGGGACGAAGTAATCATTCCAAACCCGGCTTTCCCAATTTACGGCTCAGTGACAGAATATTTAGGCGGAGTAGTTATTCCACTGCAACTAAAAGAAGAAAATAATTTTAATTTAGATTTGACAGAATTAAAAAATTCTATCACTCCAAAAACCAAACTTATAATTTTAAACTCTCCTCAAAATCCTACTGGTGCGGTCTTCGACGAAAAAATTATACGAGAAATTGCTAAGGTTGCAATCGAGAATGACTTATGGGTTCTTTCGGACGAAATCTATAATGAAATTATTCACGAAGGGCATCATTTCTCCATCGCAAGTGTCGATGGAATGAGTGAGCGCACAGTTATTTTAAACGGAGTATCAAAAACTTTTGCCATGACGGGGTATCGCATCGGTTGGGGGGTCACCAAAAATAAAGAAATGACGAACACCCTCGAGCGGCTCGCTTGTAACGATACTTCTTGTCCGAACTCTATTGCCCAATATGCGGCACTTGAAGCAGTTACTGGTGGAGATGCCACTGTTAAAAAAATGGTGAGTGAATATAAAACCAGAAGAGATTTGCTTTTAAAATTAGTTGCGGAAATTCCCGGAATGAAATGTCACACTCCGCTTGGCGCATTCTACTTGATGGTAAACGTGAGAGAGATTATCGACAAACTTGGAATCACGGTTGAAACATTCTGCGATAACATTATGAAGGAAGCGAACGTTCTTATTCTCCCAGGAACAGTCTTTGGTCACTACGGAGAAGATTTTATCCGTTTCTCTTATGTTTCTTCAGAAGAAAATATCACCGAAGGGATGGCTCAAATAAAAAGCTATCTTGCTAGCATTTTAAAATAATCTAGAGATACTTCAAAAAAAAATTTCTTTGTCCGCCGAGATACTTGTTGGAATAATTTTCTGCTCGGATAACTCAACTCTCATCACGTCGTGTTTTCCTTCTGTCACATTTAATTCTCGAAAAGAGGTAGATTGTTGCCCCACCTCTTTTAACACTATTGTTTAATAGATTTTAGTTTGACTCAAAGGCTCCTAGATCTGGAGCTGAGCCATTGTAAGATAAGCCAACATCAGTTCCCCTGTTTATTAAGTCAGAACCGGGGGCTAATTTTAGGAAGTTTAGATTTGGTAGGCTTCCATCGGCTTGTCGGGCCCCGTTTGCCCCGGAAGAAGAAAGACTTTGGAAGTCGGCAGCAGTTACGGAATAAGCGGAGTTTGTATTACCACTTAGAAGAAATGTGCTGTGATCAACAAGTGAAGGTGAGGTAAAGATTGGAATCATTCCATCGATATATGAAATACTATTTTTTATTTTATTTATCGTTGTTCCAAAGTATAAATCATAACCTCGAGCTCCATTTTTATAACTGATGTCATTGTACATATTAATTGCGGTCGTTGCATTATTCTGATCAAACCCTCTTTCTCGATTTTCGAAAGCTAAAGAATTCGTAATAGTTCTTTTTGTTATGGTCGAGTAGTCTGCTCCATTCATTCCAAACTTATAACCATTTCCATTTCCATAGTTAGGAGCTACTCCCGAACTATTAAATGTCCCTGGGAAATAACCATTCCAGAAAGACCAAGAATTTTCGATAACCACATTCCCGTCATTCATAAATAAATCAAAACCATCATCAGTGTTCCACCAGGATCTACAACCTCTTATTGTATTAGTTCCATTGATAGCGGCTCCATCAATATATGAAAGTTGAAGGCCATCAGCACTATTGTAAAGTCTACCGCCAGAGCCTAGAGGATCAGCATTTTCATGAAAATCTGAATTTAAAATTAAGTTTCCGGATGAATCATGGTTCAATTCCATGCCTTGTCCATTGTGGTGAATATTTAGATTTTCAAAAATAGAATTATTGACATTTTCCCCTTGGAGGGCAGACCAAAGTTCTTGATATTCTTGAGTAAAGCCAGTTATTTCAAGTCCTTTTACATGAAGATAACTATCGTTATAAAATCGAATTAAACGAGGAAGACCATAAACATCGGTAAAAACGAATGGCGAGCCTTTTGTAATTATTGGTATTTCCCCTGGGTAGTTCCAAATTTTAATTAGGTTACCAGAGGTACCTGATTTATTCTGCAATAGTTGAATATGCGGATATACATACGTCCCCCCTCTCAAATAAACAGTGTCCCCCGCTACCACTCTGGTCCAAGCTTTGTTTAACGAGAACCATGGATTAGTAATCGTTCCGGTGCCATTTGCATCACTCCCGGTCGGAGACAGATAATAGGTATTGCCGGTTGTCGTTGTAATGTTTAATGATCGACTTAATGAATTTGAAATGTTCCCTATTAAATCTTTAGCCCAAGCATAGAGAGTCTTTGCTCCGGCTGTGGCAAAAGTGTAAACCGTTGGAGCAACCGATGACCAACCAGAAGTTGGTGCAGTTGCTGACTCTGTTAAGTTGTAACCAGTTACAGCGGTATTGTCAGTAGCCGTTAGGGTGACCGGGATAGAAAGCGTCGTTGAAGTAGCAGGAGCAGTAAAGGCT
>CAIQAL010000037.1 GCA_903869825.1 uncultured bacterium | reverse complement strand
ATTGGTAGCTTTGTATTGCCCCCTTCTGTAATGAACTCCATTAATACTAAGATTGAGGCTTCACAAAATGCCGTTAAAGTTGAAAATGAAATCGCAACGAGCCGCGCCGAAGCTCAAAAAACCATCGTTGAAGCAAAAGCCCGAGGAGAGCGACAAATCATTGAAGCCGAAGCAAACGCCAAGCAAATTACTTTAAATGCAGAGGCTCAGGCTAAAGCGAATAAAATCCTGGCTGATAGTCTGACCACTGAGTTTGTCCAGTACCAGGGAATTCTCAAATGGGATGGTAAATTACCAACCACTAACGCCTCTAACGCAATGCCATTTATTAATATAGGGAAGAAATAATGACATCAAGACATCTCTTAAAAGCAATTGGAATGCTGATGCTATTAATGTTTACGACAGGAATTGTACTGCCGTGGGTTATTAGCAATGTGTTGATGCCTGTATGGATGATTATCTTCACATTAGGAGCAATTATTGCTTTATGGGTCATTCTACTCGAAAAGCCTTATCGCAGATTGATTAAGTTGGCGTTGAGAACTTATCGCAGGCGAGAAATTGAAAAATGAGTAAAGATATATCAATTTATTTATCCAAATTGAAAAATTCTTTCTATAAAAAAACTCAAATTCCAGATATAAATGGCTGCATGTTATGGAATGCAGCCAAGAATTGTCAAGGCTACGGAAAGTTACGTGCTACTTATGGTTTAACTTTCCAAGCCCATCGCTTCTCTTATTATCTCCATAATGGAAATATAAGCGATGATTTATATGTTTGTCATACTTGTGATAATCCTTCCTGCGTAGCTCCTAACCATCTGTTTTTAGGAAATGGCAAGGAGAATCAACAGGATAGCAAGAAAAAAGGAAGGATGAAAAAATCAGAGAAAATAGGTGAAAAGAATAGCCATGTAAAATTAAAAGAAGATGATGTGTTTGAAATAAGAAGAAAATTAAATGATGGAATTAGCATTACTGCTCTTTCAAAAGAATTTAATGTAACGTATCACTGTATACATTCAATTAAAAATAATAAAAGCTGGATTCATTTATTAAGATGAACCCAATTAAATAAGGAGATTTAATGGATATAGACATATATGCTAAATCCGTGCAGCTTTTAGAGCGCGTTGCAAATTCGGTACATGACCGAGATCCCAAAAATCCTAACCTACTTACATTTAGTCTTAGTGAAATACATATAGTGGAAGACTGGTTAAAAGAGTTACTCAAGGAACTAAAGGAGTGAAAAGCCCGCAAGTGGAGACACAAAACGGGCTTTTTTTATATCTACAACTTATCAAAGGAAGTTCATCATGAAAAATTACAACAAGGTAACTATAGCATGAATCATGACATTGACAATATGGGATTTGAACAAGAAAAAAAGGGCTATCTGTTAGTTGAAAATAAGACCATACAAGCGATTACTGACCTAGAAGCTCTCGGAGTGTATACTTATATGAAAATGCTTATTGATGAGGGTTTAACGAAAGTTACCGAAATTAGTGAGCGAGTTTGCAACCACTATTCTATGAGTGAAAAACGGTTTTTAGCGAATGTTAAATTTTTAAACGATTTAGGATTTATGATGGTTATTAAAAAAGAAGATTAGAAGAATGGTGAGGCATCCTGCCTCTGAAATATAGCGTAAATGTCTGAAGTTTGGCGACCAATTACATTTACTACAACTACGAACCCCATTGTCGATCCAAGTGATGGGTCTTAATACATCGAGGACATTATAACATGTCAGGATCAAAAGAGAACTACAATCAAGCCACGCGCTCAGATTATATTCGTTACCTTTATCGCGAAGGTCAGCGACAAGGCATACAAAACAATCCAAATTTTTATTCAGAAATAATCAAATTCGTTGATAGCCCAGAAGGTCAAGAATCTCTAAAAAAGTTTATTCAATTAGACCCTGAATCCTTAGGTATTTCCCCTTCAAGACCATCTCACGTTATTAAGAGAGCATTTTCATAATGAGTATAGACGCTACCAATTGGGCATGGAGCCAAAGAGATGTTACCCCTACCGAAAAACTCATATTACTTTCTTATGCTGATAGAGCAGGGGAAACCCATGAAGCATGGCCATCTTGGAGTAGATTAATCCTTGATACTGGTCTTGATAGAAAAACTATTTATTACGGTTTAGCGTCTCTTCAAAAAAAAGGAAAGATGATAAAGACGGGCGATAAAAAAGGCCAGGTGTATATTTATCGATTAATTGGAGTGACAAGTCGAGAATCTAAAGACCCCCCAAAACCAAAGAAAAAGTTATCCACAACCCGTTCCAAAAACGGAACTGGTAGTAAAACCGGAACCAGTTCCGAAAACGGAACGGGTACCAGTTCCGAAAACGGAACTACTACCAGTTCCAAAAACGGAACTAAGAATCATCAGTTGAATCTCCAAAGGAATCCAAAGGGTGAAAAACCTCTTTTTTCTTCCTTTTTTTCTTTAGAAGAATTTTTAATCTACATAAAAGAACTCATAGCAGCGACCAACAAGCAGCCCTTGGAGCTTTTAACCGAAGAAGTAGCTTATTACGCGGATAAATTCAAAGGTAAACGCGACCAGGTTGAATCAGTACACATGGCTTTGAGTTTAATTAAAAAAGGGAGTTGGAAAACGCCACACGGATTCAATGGGATTACCTCTAAATCAATTCGTGAAAAAGACGAGCAACAAGAAAGAGAAAAACAGGAGCGAATTCAAAAAGAAGCACAACAAGATTCTAAGATGGTGAATGCAATCAAAGATGCGGTAACCAAAGGCTCACACATTTCAATAGCTGAAAGATTGAAGCTTTTACAACAGGCTACCAATGCCAACTAAACAAGAATGCCAAAAAATAATAAGCAATGTAGGGTGGTTATGTGGTTGTAGCCCAAAGTTAATAGCAACGCGCCT
>CAIQAL010000036.1 GCA_903869825.1 uncultured bacterium | reverse complement strand
TATATATATAAAAATATAAACATATGAAAATAGAATGCTCAGTTGATAAAATAAAAAATGCCATCTTCTTATCAGAAAAGATTACAGGAAAAAATTTAACTCTGCCTGTTTTAAGTTCAATCTTACTTACTGCTTCCGGAAAATCATTAAAACTCAGGGCAACAAACTTAAGTCTCGGGATTGAAGTTGAAATTCCAGCTAAAATTGAAAAAGAAGGGGTTATGGCAATTTCCGGGCAGACGCTTGCTGGAATATTCACCAACCTTTTTCAAAACGAAAATATAGTTCTAGAAGAAGAAAATGGAAACTTATTAATTAAAACAAAAAAAAGTAAAATAAAATTAAAAGGCCAAGCGTATGATGACTTTCCAACCATCCCAATAGTTGAAGGTAAAAGTTTTGAAATTGAGTCAAAAAAATTAATTGAAGGGATAAAATCAGTTTATTATAGTTCTTCTGTTTCTGACATCAAACCGGAAATTTCAAGTGTTTATATTTATTCCAATGAAGATAATTTAATTTTTGTTTCAACCGACTCATTTCGCTTGGCAGAAAAGAGAATAAAAATAAAAGGAATTGATGAAATTCCCGGCATTTTGATACCATTTAAGAATGTCTCTGAGATACTTAGAGTTTTTAGTGACAAACCAGAAGAGCTGAAAGTTTGTTTTAATAAAAATCAAATATCTTTTTCTGCCGACGGGGTTTATTTAACTTCTCGGGTCATAGACGGGGTTTTTCCTGATTATCGACAAATTATTCCCAAAGAATCAAAAACAGATGCGGTAGTTTTAAAACAAGACTTACTAAACGCTCTCAAGCTCTCAAATATCTTCTCAGACAAATTTAACCAGGTCAATTTGAGTATTAAGCCGAAAGAAAAAGTTTTTGAACTATCTTCTTCGAATAATGATGTTGGAGAAAACAAAACAGAGCTTGATGGGGCCCTGTCCGGCGAATCAGTTGAAGTAAGCTTTAATTATAAGTATTTTTTTGATTCATTTCAATCTATTAATTCTGATAGTATTTCGGTTAGATTAAATCAATCAAGTAAACCAATGGTTCTTTCTGGGGTATCGGATAATTCCTTTATTTACTTAATTATGCCAATGAATCGATGATAGAAATTAAAGATTTATTACTAAATTTTAGTAAGTTACTTCTTTCAGAAGAAGTAAGGAAAGAATCTGTTCGAGAAACTATTTTAAAAATAACAAAAGTACCCATAAAAAAAGAAGAAATAAAAATAAAGAATGGAACGTTGTATTTAAATATAAAACCAATTTACAAGAACGAGATTTTTATTAAAAGAGAACAAATAATTTCTGAACTAGAAGCTGTTTTAGGAAAAAAAACTCCTCAAAATTTTAGGTAGACTTTTGTTTTATGCTTTAGTATCATCATCTTATGAAAGAACGCGATTTTTTTAGAAAAGCAACAAAAATAGCTGGACTTACAGCTGCTTTGTCTACTATTTCAATGGAAACCACAGCTCAATCAAACCAAAATTTTCCAGACGGGTTAACTACAACAAACAACCAAGAATCTAAAAAATTAATAAGGAATCTAGAAATTATTTCGAAAACCTCCTTTTCAATTGGCAATATTAATATTGACTTATACAAGCAAGAAGTTGAAAAAATTATTAACAACAATATCCAATTTAAACCAGAAGAAGTTTTTTATCTCGAGAACATCATGTTGTCCTTCGTAAAGTTATCTCCTTTAAAAGAAGATGAAGTTATTAAAATAAACGAAAAGTTGCTTTCTTTTTTATATAAAGACAAGTCTCCTTTTTCAGAAATTAGCGGGGAATTGATTCGTGATTTTAAGCCAGGTGTTGAAACATCTATACCAGACATAGAAGGACGAAAGGTTTTTAATTTAGTGTTAAATAAAAAATTTAAATATGATGTTGTTGATGAAAAAAACATTGAAAAAAATGATCAGGGGGAAGTTACTCATGTGTTTCTTTCTTTTAAAAAAGAGATTACAAAAGAAGAAGCCGGTGCAATTAATATTCATTGTATTGTAAGTGATGGGCTAGTTGTAGACTTGTTGGTTTTAATTCACTGCAAGGATGGTAAAGAAATACATTATGATTTTGATGTAAATTCATATGGAGAAGATGAAAATTACGATATTAATTCCACACTTGATAAAAATAATTCAAACTATGAAACTTTAAAAAAAGAATTTCTTGAATATTTTAACAACCAACAATAAGTCTCATTTAATATAAGGTGTATTAGAGTTTAGGTATTTATTTTACCTGAAAAGTGGAATTTATTTCGGTGTTATTATAGGCTGCGTCGTAGACTAATAACTTTATAGTATTTATGTCTTTAAGATTGTCTAATTGAGATGGGGTAAATGAAAAATTGAAAGGAGGCTTAGTAGAACCAAGATAGATATCATTTACAAAAACGTCCATTTTTTGGATTAAGTAAGCGCTTTGGTTGAGGACTGAAAGATTAATTTTTTGATTTGCCTCATATATTGTAGTGGTGTCCGGTACCACAATAGAAACAACAGGTTTTGAATAAGCAGTATGAACATCATCTAGCGCGGTAGGTTTATCGGCCCAGGTAGTTACTCCGTATTTATACATATTTTGAGCCCACCAGTTTTGAATTGGGATTTCCCAGTGTTCAAATTGAGGATCATCACTCGGGTTGGCCGGGGGAGGACCCATAATGTTTTTTTTATCTACCCAATACAAAATAGAGTGAACGTTTGTGATTACTTTTTCCACTCGAGTTTCTTTGGGAGTAAAATCACTTGCTAGTTTCCCTGAAATTTTGTCGATAAAGAAACCTTCGTTCCCTTGCCAGAATCCCAAAAGAGCTGGTTTCGTTTGAGTTGGGTCTAACTCTAGATTGGGCTTTTCAAATTTTTCATTTGGAAGAGTTTTTAATGCTTCGGTCATAAATTTATTCCAAATTGGACCAGCTACTGCCGAACCCCCTTTTTTCATCGGCTTGTTGTTATTGTTTCCAGCCCAAACCCCAACTGCAATCGAAGGGGTATACCCGATTGTCCAAGCATCTTTGTTGTTGTTAGTGGTCCCTGTTTTTACTGCGACCGGTCTACCGGGAATAACTAAAGGAGAATTTGCCCCGAAGGTTGGCACTCGAGCAATATTGTCAGATAAAATATCGGAAATGGTTAAGGCTGAATTTTTTGGTAAAACGTCTCGCTCGTTTGGAGTATATTGTTCCAATATTTTTCCATCTTCTGTTGAAACTTGTAAAATCCCAGTGTAAGGATTTCGAACACCACTGTTAGCAAAAACTCCGTAAGCGGAAGTCATATCAAGGAGGGTTACTTCGCCACCTCCGATTACTAAAGTAAGCCCATACCGACTTGAATCGGACAAGGTACTGATTCCCATTTCCTCTGCTGTTTTAAGAGAATCGGGCAAACCAGCAAGGTAAAAGAGTTTTACTGCTACAATGTTGATTGATTGGGCTAAAGCATCCCTCAAGCTCATCGGGCCTCGAAATTTACCATCGTAGTCGTCTGGCTTATAACAATCTGATTGGTTATGTCCTGGTAATGCTTTGCCATAGGCATTACAAGTAGTTTGAAATTCGGTTGGCAAATCAAAGAGCACGGTATCGGGGGTAAACCCCTTATTGAAAGCGGTGGCATAAATAAAGGGTTTAAAAGAAGAACCTGGCTGCCTCGCTGCAGTAGTTACGTTAAAATTTCCATCAATATTTTTGTCAAAATAATCTCGAGAGCCAATCATTGTTAAAATCTGGCCGGTTTTTGGGTCAATAGCTACTAGACTCGCGTTTGATCCATTCCAATCTTTTTCATTTTGGAGGGCCCCTTCTTTTACAATCTGCTCTCCTTTTTGTTGCAGAGAGTAATCAAGAGTGGTAATAATTTTTAAACCACCGTTGTCTACCATATTTGGTCCATATTTTTGTTCCAAATAGTCTTTTATAAAGAAAACAAAATGAGGAGCCTTAATCCCGGTCGTTGCCTGTGGAACAAAAGTAACAATTTCAGATTTTGCTTTGTTGTATTCTTCTTGGGTGATTACTTTCGTGGTGAGTTCTCTTCCTAAAACGAAATTTTTTCTTTGGGTCAATTTGTCGAAATTTTTTCCATAAGGCGAAAGAACGGTAGGAGATTGAGGAATAGCAGCCAAAAAAGCAGCCTCAGCAATACTTAAATCCTTGGCACTTTTTCCAAAGTAAGTTTGGGTGGCTTCTTCTACTCCATAGATTGTTCCACCGTACGGAGATTCGTTTAAGTAAGCTTCCAGAATTTTTTCTTTTGACATTGAACTGTCCACTTTTAAAGCTAAAATCCACTCTTTAATTTTTCGGAGGATGCTTTTATCTGAGGTAAGCAAGGTATTTTTTACCAATTGCTGTGTGATCGTAGAGCCCCCTTGGGTTTTGCCGATATGAAAAACATTCGCAATTACTGCTCGAATGATGGAAGATATCTTTATTCCACTGTTGGTATAAAAAGTTGAATCCTCAACTGCTACGGTTGCTTTTTTTATGTTATCACCCATTTCTCCAAAAGAGACATTGGTTCTTTTTACGTCCTGATGAAGATCGTACAGAAGAACGGTCCCGGTGCGGTCATATATTTTGGTGGAACTGACTATTTTTCGGTCATCAAAAGAGCGAAAATCAGGGATTTTAATTGAGGCTACCCAAAAGAGAAAAAAGCTTATAATTAAGACCGTGCCGCCAGTAACTGCCAAAATAGTATTTTTTCGGGATATGTTTTTTTTGTGTTTTTTCAACATTTATATATCATAGCAAAAAAATAGAACATTTGGTTAAAATTTCCAAAATTATATTATGAATGTTATAATTTGGCGTATGAAGATTATTACGGATGAAAAAAGAATAGACGAAGTTTTAACCCGTGGGGTGCACGATATTTTTGGGAGGGAAGAGTTAAAAAAGAAATTAATGAGTGGGCAGAAACTAAAAATAAAGCTAGGCACCGACGTAACCGGTAAAGACTTACATTTGGGGCATAGCGTTGTTCATAGAAAATTAAGAGATTTACAAGAACTGGGGCACGAAGTTACTCTGATAATCGGAGATTTTACAACTATTGTTGGCGACCATTCAGACAAAGTGGATATGCGTGGTGAAACAAATGAAAAAGAAATTAAAGGAAAAGAAAAAACATACAAAGAACAATTTTTTAAAACAGTTTACAAAGAAGGAACCAAAATTAAACATAATTCTGAATGGCTCGGCAAACTTACTTTTAAAAAATATTTGTTTATGGCAAAAGCGTATTCAGTCCAACAAATGTTTGACAGAGAGACTTTTAAAAAACGTTTTAACGAAGGGAAAACTATTGGTTTTGATGAATGGTCTTATCCTTTGATGCAAGGGTATGATTCGGTTGTTCTAAAATGTGACTTAGAACTGGGTGGTACAGACCAGACTTTTAATCTTTTAGCAGGCAGGAAGCTTATGCCACTTTTTGGTGTGGAGGCCCAGTCGGCCATTGCCATGAAATTACTACTCGGTTCGGATGGGAGACCAATGGGTAAAAGTTTAGAAAATTATATTCCAATAGTTGCGAGTGCTGAAGATATGTATGGGAAGGTAATGTCGGTCATTGATAATGTTATTTGGGATTATTTTGAACTAATTACCAGAGTTTCAATGGCTAAAATCGAAAAAATGAAAGAGGAAGTAAAAAACGGAGCAAACCCGATGAAGTTTAAAAAAATGTTGGCCAGGGAAATAGTTTCCTTTTATTACGGAGAACAAAAAGCAGAAGAGACTGAAAAAAGCTGGGAGAACGTTTTTTCTAAAGGAGAAATTCCTGATGAAATAGAAGAGATTAAAGGGGGCGGTAATCTTGGAGCAGTTTTGTTTTCAAAGAAAGTGGTTGTTTCGATGAGCGAATGGCGCAGGCTTGTGGATGAAGGGGCGGTGAAAAAACTGAACGGGAAAGAAGAAGAGAAGATTACTGATTTTAAAGTTGGAGCAGTTTCAGGAGTATATAAGATAGGAAAAAGGAGGTTTATAAAAATTATCTAAAACAAAACCCCGACATTTGGTCGGGGTTTTGTTTCTAGACTCCTTCTGTTTCTTCTTCATCAAATCGAAACCCAGGGGTTTCTTCTTCGATGGGCTCTTCGTCGTTAAATAGATGTTCGTCATCTAAATCACCATCTTCACTATTTGGATTAAATCCTGAATCACTTATAACCTCTTCTTCATCGTAACTCATTGAAAGTTATTTAAGATTTTTTTATTAAAACGACCAATTAATAATTTATTTCTTACTTTGTAACAAATCGGGGTGTGTTTAGCAATAGGCAAAATAGGAAACTGTGGATAACCCAAAAGACTTCTATTTAAAATGGGCAAAGGCAGTTAAGGCAATTGCAATTGCATCCAATTCGTCGTCCGATTTTTTTGTATTATCGATTTCTACCAAAAGTTTTACCATTTTCATTACTTGTTCTTTGTTGGCTTTGCCGTACCCAGTGGTGGCGATTTTGATTTGAGGAGGAGAAGCTTCGAATATTTTTATTCCCGCTTGGATGCATTCATAAATTACTACCCCACGAGCCTCAGCAACCTTCATAACTGTTTTGTGGTTAGTGGTTAAAAAAAGAGTTTCAATGGCGAGGACATCTGGTTGATATTTTTTCAAAATTTTATTTACCTCTTTTCCAAGCAGCCCAAGTCTTTCAGGAAAAGAAAGCTTTCTTGGAGTATTAAAACATTCAGAATATAGTACTCTTTCTTTTCTTTCGTCACTTTTTTTTTCCAATATTGCGATTCCGAGTCTTTCATACCCAGGATCAATTCCTAAAATTTTCATATTTATTCCGCGTTAGTATAAATGTCTTGGACGTCATCCAATTCTTCAAGTTCATCCACGAGTTTATCCAAAAGTTCCAAATCGGAATCGGAAAGAGGGATGACGGTGGTTGGCTTCCAGATTAATCCCTCAGAAGTGATTTCTTTTTGAAACGACCAAGTAACTGAACCAATGCCAGCCAAAGCAAAACCATTCTTTGCTAAAATATGTTTTATATCTTGGGCGGTTCTGTTTTTACTATCGGTCAAAGTTTCAATAATTATGCCAGTTCCTCCTGGGCCGTAAGTTTCATATGCGATGTTATCCATGTGGGCGCTTGGCTCAGAGGCTTTTTTTACTGCTTTTTCAATGATGTCTTTAGGCATATTTACTTTTTTTGCTTTTTCAATTGCCGAACGAAGCCCAGGAGAATCTTTCCCGCCCGAGAGCCTTGCTTCTACAGAAATAAAACGCACCAGCTTCGAAAAAATCTTACTTTTCTTGGCATCAGTAATATCTTTTTTATGTTTTATCTGACTCCATTTATTGTGACCGGACATATTTTTATAAAAGTTTACTTTGTAAATTTTTTGGCACAGCAAAACTAAGGTGAAGGTACGCTTTTTCGGTGGCAACTCTCCCTCGAGGAGTCCGTTCCAATAATCCGAGTTGAATCAAATATGGTTCCACTACTTCTTCAAGAGTAGCTTCTTCTTCCGCGAGGGCAGCGGACATCGTTTTAAGTCCAACCGGCCCACCTTTAAATTTCTCAATCAGTACTTCTAAAAACCTTCGATCGGAATTATTTAGTCCTAGTTCGTCGATTGAAAGCATTGCCAAAGCACCTTTTACTGTTTCTTTATTTAATTTCATTTTATTTACTTGAGCATAGTCCCGACAACGTTTTAAAAAGTAGTTGGCGGTGCGGGGAGTGAAACGGCTACGTTTCGCGATTTCTTTTAAACCATCTTCCTCAAGTTTTGTTTCAAGAAGTTTACTTGACCTATTTACAATTTCGGCTATTTCTTCGTCAGAATAAAATTCCATTCGAAAAACTCCACCGGAAAAACGAGAGCGAAGAGGTGAAGAAACAAGGGCGACCCGGGTAGTGGCGGCTATTAAAGTAAATGGGGGCAAATCAAGCTGAATTGTCCGAGCGGAAGGGCCTTTCCCAATAATTATATCTAGGACCCCTGACTCCATTGCTGGATAAAGAATTTCTTCTACCATTTTATTCAAGCGGTGAATCTCGTCAATGAAGAGGATATCCCCAGGCGCAAGGTTAGTCAGGATTGAGGCTAAATCGCCTACTTTTTCAATCGCCGGCCCTGAAGTTACCTTCATTTGTCTTCCAGTTTCATGAGCAATAAGGTGGGCAATGGTCGTTTTTCCTAAGCCTGGCGGTCCGTAAAATAGGAGATGCTCAGGAATATGACCACGTTCTTCGGCTGCTCGCAAAAGTAGTTTAACGTTGTCTTTTATGTGTTTTTGGCCAATATATTCATCCCATCGGGTAGGTCGCAGAGTTTGATCAAGGAATGAATCATCAAGGTTTTCGTTTTTTTTATTTTTTTCTTCCATAATAGTATTGTATCTTTTAGCGGAGCTTTTAAAATATGTGCTTGACATTCATATTCCAATATGATATACTTAAGGAAAGTTAATTATCAACACAGTATCCACATTATAGCATTTGCATGTTTTTGGATGTAGTATAATCATTATACATAGAAATTTATGTTTTAAGAAGGCATTAATCTCTAAGCAATCAGCCATCGGTTATATAAGTTTACGTAGGACGTTCTGGTACTTTTATTAGTTTCTGGGTCTATCCTTCAAGATCTTGTTACTTTTTGGGTTTACCTCGAAAAGGATTGTTTAGAGATTAATGCTTTTTTCTTTAAAAGGCGGGAATAAAATCCCGTCTTTTATTATTCCTCAGTGAGGTCAACAACGCTTTGGACTTCTTCAAAAGAAGTGATGCCGTTTATGATTTTTACCATTCCATCTTGGCGCATTGAAAGAATTCCTTGAGCTTTTGAGATTTTTTTTATTTCGCGCTCGCTTGGGTTTTGGGGAATTATTTTTTCAATCGCTTCATCTGTCTTAATTGCTTCGAATATTCCTATTCGTCCTTTGTAACCGGTCATATTACACTTTTCACAACCAACGGCGGCGTAAAGTTTGAAGGCTGCATTTGGATCAATGTTATATCTTGAAAGATCTTTTCCTTCCTCTTTAATGCTGTCTGTCATAACTTTCATTATTTTAGATTCTCGCTCGTCAGGGATTTTTTCTTTTTTGCAGACAGGACAAAGTTTTCTAACAAGACGTTGTGCAATCGAAAGGGACAAAGCCGAGACCAAAATTTTTGGATTGACTTCTAAGTCGATTAAGCGGGGGATAACTCCAGCTGCATTATTTGTATGTAAGGTTGAAAAAACCATATGACCAGTAAGAGCAGATTCAATTGCGATTTTGGCTGTTTCCGCATCCCGGATTTCTCCAACCATTACCACGTCTGGGTCTTGGCGGAGAGCGGAACGTAATCCTTCAAGGAAGGTGTAACCCTTTTCCTCATTTGTCTGAGTTTGGGTAACCCCGGTCAAATGATATTCTATTGGGTCTTCAATCGTGATTATTTTTATTTCAGGAGAATAAATTTTACGTAAAAAGGCATACAAAGTAGTGGTTTTTCCAGAGCCAGTTGGTCCAGTAATCAAGATTAGACCGTTTGGCTTTGAGATTTCTTCTTGAATCGTGGTAAACAAGAACGGCTCGATTCCCATATCTTCCAAGTTTACTTGGATTGATTTTGGATCAAGGATACGCATTACGATTGATTCACCGTAGGCACCAGGAATCATCGAAGAACGAATACTAAGTTCTTCTGCTCCTTCTTCAATGCTAAATCGTCCATCTTGAGCGACAGTGGAAGTTAGTTTCATTCCGGAGATAAGTTTAATTCTGGAATTAAGGAGGTGGTAAACTTCGTGATTAAAAAACATAACATCTTGTAAGACTCCGTCCAAGCGTAAGCGTAATCTTCCGCGGTCCTTTTCAGACTCAATGTGAATATCAGAAGCCTTAATAGCGATCGCCCCGGCTAAAATTATTTCAAGAACATGGGAGATTTTATGAGTTTGAGTTCCCTCCATTGCCTCTGTAATTAGTTTTTCTATGTCCTGCATTTTTTCAATATTTTTTGCGGTGTCACGTAAAATATCAGCAGAAATATCAACTCCACCCGCTTTTGAACCTTCCGCCATTGAAATTTCCTTGTAGCGTTCCCAAATTTTATTGATGCTTGTGTGCGAAGCCATATAGAAAATTGGTACCAGATTTTTTCTACTTACTTCTTCGGTAATTTTTGTGAGTAAATCTTTTGTTGGGGAGAGGATAGCAATATACAAATTTTTCCCTGAAAGCTTAAATGGTCCGACTTTCAAATCGCGAGCATCTTTTTCCGAAATGGCACGCAGCCCCTCATTGTCGACTCCAAGTCTCGCCAAATCAACGTACGGCATTCCGTATTTTGATTCTGCAAGCATCTGGACCAGTTGCTCCTCTTCTTCTCTGTGTAAATCATCCAATTGTTTCTTTTGTTTTTCTTCGTCAAAAACGGTTGGCATTATTCACAAATTATAGCTTATTTTATCTTTAAAACCAAAGATGCTAGAATTTGGGGATGAATCGGATTTCAAAAAAAACCGAAGACACAAAAGAAATAGCCAAAACATTTTTGGCTAGGCTAAAATTTCGAAAAGCCGGGGCAACTATGGTGGGCCTTTCTGGTGAACTTGGGACAGGCAAGACCACGTTTGTTCAATTTTTAGCACGGGAACTCGGAGTTAAAAGAAAAGTGGCGAGTCCCACTTTTGTAATAATGAAGCGCTATGCTATTAAAAATAGCAAATACAAAAATCTGTTTCATTTGGATGCTTACCGTTTGAAAAACGAAAAAGAATTATTTCACTTAGGGTGGGAGGAGGTTCTTTCCAAAAAAGAAAATTTGGTTTTTATCGAGTGGCCCGAAAATGTAATAAAAGCATTACCCAAAAAGTATTACAAAATAAAGATAACTCATACTAAAGAGGGGCATCGAAAATTTGAAATAAAGAATGCATAAAATGATATAATTTAAGAAATGACAAAAGAAAAAAATAAAAAAACACTAGTACTGCTCGATTCTCACGCTATTATCCATCGGGCATATCATGCCTTGCCGGAATTCTTGTCATCAAAAGGAGAGCCAACTGGCGCTTTGTACGGGCTTTCTACTATGATAATGAAAATCATTACTGACTTGAAGCCAGATTATATAATTGCTTGTTATGATTTACCCCAGAAAACTTTTAGACACGTCGCATATGATGCTTACAAAGCAGGACGAGCAAAAGCAGACGAAGCATTAATCTCTCAACTAAAGAGCTCTCGTAAGATCTTTGAAGCATTCAATATTCCAATTTATGACGCCCCCGGGTTTGAAGCGGATGATGTACTAGGGACAATTGTTGAAAAGTTTAAAAACGACAAAGAGGTAAAAATAATCATTGCGTCCGGTGATATGGACACGATGCAGCTGATTGATGGAAAAAAGGTCCAGGTTTACACTTTGAAGAAAGGGATTAACGATACGATTTTGTATGATGAAGAAAAAGTAGTTGAACGGTTCCATTTTAAACCAGAACTTTTGCCCGATTACAAAGGTTTACGAGGAGATCCGTCGGATAATATAATTGGAATCAAGGGAATAGGCGAAAAAACAGCCACCGATTTAATTGTGAACTTCGGGACAATTGAGAAAATTTACATTAAAATAAAAAAAGACGAGACGGCTTTTAAAAAAGCAGGCGTTAGTCCTAGGATGATTGCGCTTTTGAAGGAAAACGAAGAAGAAGCCCTTTTCTCAAAAACTCTAGCAAAGATCAGGCGAGACGCTCCGATAGATTTTAAATTACCGAAACAAACTTTTTGGCAAAACGCCGATTTAAAAAAAGTGGAACAAACCTTTGTGGACTTCGAATTTCGGAGTTTGTTTGCCAGGATAAAGAATTTTTTTGGTAAAAGTACTGAAGAAGTGAAAGACCAAAACTCAGTTTCAATGTTCCCGGAAAATACTCAAATGGTTGACCCAGGGAAGTTGCAAGAAGCTTCTATTGCACTTTGGCTTATAAATTCAGAAATGGTTTTGCCGAGCAAAGAAGATATTTTATATTTTGCCAAGACAAATGATTTTCCTTTTGCCTATGAATATGTTTTTAAAAAATTAAAAGAACAAAATTTGGAAAAAACTTTTGAAGAGATAGAAAGACCGATCATTCCGATAGTAAAAGAGATGGAAGATTTAGGAATCTTAATTGACCAAAAGTATTTCGAAAATCTCTCACGAGAGTATCATATTGAACTTGATAAGCTTACCAAAAAGATTTACGAAATGGCAGGGGTGGAGTTTAACATCAATTCACCAAAACAATTGGCAGTAATCCTATTTGAAAGAATGGGCTTAACTCCAGGTAAGAAAAAAGGAGCGAGCGGGTCTTTTTCTACAAAAGTTTCTGTCTTGGAAGAATTAGCCGAAGAGAACCCTATTATTAAAGAAATTTTAGCTTACCGAGAGGTACAAAAATTGCTTTCTACTTATATTGACGTGATTCCCAAAATGGTTAGTGGAGACGGACGGCTGCACGCAAAATTTTTACAAAATGGTACAACAACAGGGAGGTTTTCTTCTCAGGACCCAAACCTCCAAAATCTACCAATCAAAACAGAGTTGGGTAAAAAAATTAGAGGTGGATTTATTGCTGAGCGAGGACATAAACTTGCTGCGTTTGATTACTCTCAAATTGAGCTCCGGGTGGCTGCGATGCTCTCCGGAGACAAAAAAATGGTTCAAATTTTTCGTGAAAAAAAGGATATTCATGCAGGAGTTGCTAGCTCTGTTTTTGGAGTCCCGATGGATAAAGTAACTCTTGAAATGAGGCGCCGGGCAAAAGTGATAAACTTTGGGATTATTTATGGAATGGGAGTTTCCGCACTACGGAAAAATTTAGGAGGGACAAGAGAAGAAGCCCAAAAATTTTATGATAATTACTTTGAACAATTTTCCGGAGTAAAAGATTATTTGGAAGAAGTAACAAATTTTGCAGTTAAAAATAAGTTCACTCTGACATTTTTTGGCCGTCGAAGATATTTTCCAAATATTAATTCCAGAGTTCCTTTTCTTAAAAATATGGCCGAACGAACTGCGACCAATGCTCCAATTCAAGGAACAGCCGCGGATATTATTAAGCTTGCTATTCGGTACGTAGAAGAAGATTTAGCCAAAGCCGGTCTTTTGGCACAAGCTCATTTGGTGTTACAAATCCACGACGAGTTAGTATATGAAATAACAGATGAAGCTTTGGAAAAAGCGAAGGGTATTATAGAAGGGGCGATGGAAAGTGTGATCGAGCGCTCATATCTTAGACCTGAAAACGTGGTTCCTCTGTCTGTCCACTCTGGTTCTTCCGAGTCATTATTTGCCATTAAATAAATTAATTGTATAATTGTAGTATGGAAAAAGAGGAAAAATTTGAAACCAGAATTTACAAAGATAAAGTACACATTATCTTAGCTCATTCTTACTCTGTTTATTATGTTTTACTTCTAGTCGGAGTACTTTTTGATGTTTTGTTCCCAGTAAAAATTATAACTTTCCCTATCGTAAAGGTCATAGGGTTAGTTTTAATGGTTTTTGCTTCAGGAATTGTTTATTGGGCACAACGAACCTCTAGAAATATGAAAGTCGAAGTTGTCACTAAGAGTACTTTTATGCACGGACCGTACCAATTTACTCGGACCCCTACCCACTGGGCGTTGTTTTTTTTAATGCTTGGCTTTGGACTGATCACTAATGCTATTTTTATTCTGGTTGCCACTCTGGTCTCTTTTGTTATTTCAAAATTCTTTTTCTTACGCAGAGAAGAAAGACTTTTGGCTAAAAAATACGGAGCTCCGTATTTGGAATATGTAAAAACAGTTAGAATTTAAAAAAATGATTCATCTTTTTACCGGCAACGATACAAAAAATAAAATTAAAAGTTATGAAAAATTTATAAAAACTATCCCAGCCACGATGGAAGTTTTTTTTATAAATAAAAATAACTTTGATCGAGATCAGGTTGAAAGTTTTTTTTCCGGGAATGGTTTATTTTTTTCAAAATGTGTAGTGGTGTTCACAAATATTCTTGAGAAAGAAGAAATTTTAGAATTTACTTTAAAGAAACTGCCTTCACTTGCTAAATCAAGAAACCTTTTTGTGTTTATTGAAGCCAAACAAAACAAAGCTATTTTAACTAATTTCCAAAAAGTGAAAGCTGAAGTAAACATTTTTGAGATTTTAAAAGAAAAAAAGGAAAAATTTAACAGTTTCCTTTTGGCAAATGCCCTAGGGGAACGCGACAAACTAGCTCTTTGGATTTTTTTTCGTCGAGCAATGGAACTAGGAGTAAAAATGGAAGAATTAATCGGCGTGTTGTTTTGGAAAGCAAAAGATATGATTCTGAAAAAGAATTTTAACAAGTTTAAAGAGAGGGAACTTCAAGATTTTACCTCAAAGATTTCTTATCTTTTGCCGGAGGCTCGCAAAAGAGGACTTGATGATGAAGCGGCCTTCGAGCAGTTTCTGCTTGAGGTATTTTAAAAATCCTGGTAGTATCAAATATATCTGTTAAGCAATGGTTTATTATCCGCCCGTAGCTCAGTTGGTAGAGCAGCTCCCTTTTAAGGAGATGGTCGTAGGTTCGATTCCTACCGGGCGGACACGTTAGTGGCCCGTCCCCCAAAATTTGCACACCAATCTTGTATAATTATTAATTAATTTAGTAACATACAAGTATATGAAAAGACACAAAATAGCTCCCGATTTGAAGGAGCAAATTATTAATCGTATTAAAAATGATGGGGTTAC
>CAIQAL010000035.1 GCA_903869825.1 uncultured bacterium | reverse complement strand
ATAAATAATAAATAATTTTATGTTATACAAACCTTTTTACGACCCAGAGAAAACCTATGAAGAAAATTTAAAATATGGACCATTTGGCGATTTCGCAGATAAGAAAGTGGTAAAGCAAAAAGGTAAACCAGAATACAATTTCTTCGGCCACAAAGTTTATTCTCCATTTGGAATTCCAGCTGGCCCACTTATAAACGGAAGGTTTGTGAAAGCCGCACTTGATAAAGGTTTCGACATTGTTGCTTATAAAACGGTTCGTGGACAAGAATTCCTTTGCCATAAGTGGCCCAACATTCTTTCGGTAAACATAAAAGGTGACTTAACAATGAAAAAAGCTGATGGAAAACTTATCGGTAACCATAATTTCCATGAGCCACTTTCCATAACAAATTCTTTTGGCGTTCCTTCACAAGATCCAAAATTCTGGCAGAAAGACATTGCAAAAGTGATAAAACAAACTAAGAAAGGACAAATAGTTATTGGAGCTTTTCAGGGGACGAAAACTAAAGATGGAAATGTAGAATCTTATATAAATGATTTTCGTAGAACCGCGAAACTTTTGAAAGAAGCTGGTATAAAAGTTTTCGAAGTGAATTTAAGTTGCCCGAATGAAGGCACAAAAGCAATTTTATGTTTTGATACAGAGCGAAGTGTCGCTGTCGCAAAAGCAATAAAAAAAGAAATTGGGAAACTTCCTTTGATAGTAAAGATTGCGTATTTTGAAAATAATAAATCTTTGAAAAATTTTGTGAAGCAAATTGGAAATGTAGTAGATGGTATTTCCGCTATTAACACTATCGCTTCTAGTATTGTAAATGAAAATGGTGAGCAAGCGTTGCCAGGAGAGAATAGACTGCGGTGTGGAGTCTGCGGACATTCCATAAAATGGGCTGGACTTGATATGGTAAAAAGATTGAAAAAGATTCGCAAAGAATTAAATTATAAATACACAATTATCGGAGTTGGTGGAGTAACCTCAAAAAAAGATTTCGAAGAATATCGTAAGTCTGGTGCCGACATCGTCATGTCCGCCACCGGCGCAATGTGGAACCCACATTTAGCAGAAGAAATAAAAAATTCTCAAAAATAGGCAAAAAGAAGAGGCTGTCCACAAAGGTCAGCCTCTTACAATTTAATTTTTTACTTTTTTATAGGATTGAATATTTCTTTCTTTCCTTTAATGTTTTTACCTTTTTATTGGCTTCTGTTAAAATTTTTTTAACAAACAGACCGCTTACTGAGGTTGAGGTGTTAACGTTTTTTATGATGTCATTTTTATGACCCTCATAACTAAAAAGAACTTCTTGATACCTGAAAAGATCAATATTTTCATGAATTTTAGAAAGAACTTCTTTTTGAACATCTGTTGCCTGTGCAACATTAATTGAAACATCTTCTGTTTTTTCTACAACTCCATTTTTTGTACTGGTCTTTTTGTAACCATTTTCCCAATATGTCTCACTTGATGAACTAGAATGTCCATCCTCAGAAAAACTATCATTTTTTTCAACAGCCAAAAATGAGCTGTTTATAAAATAGACATTGATTTCAAATTGCCCCAGGGCTGATGAATGTAATGGATAAGTAGATACTTCTTTAGAAGAGAATACCTCTAAGGTGTCTTGGTCTTCCAAAATGTATATTTTGTAGTTTTTATACATCTCTTTGTTTGCACTACTCGATGTCCATGAATTTTCAGCGACCGAATAACTTTCTTCAATTGTCCCTACAGGTAAAGTATTGGCTACTTCTTTCATTACTTGTTTGTAATTGTAGTTCTTCACTTGTTTATCACAAGAAGAAAATATAACAACAAATAACATGGCAGAGAATAAAATAGTTGTTTTCATAATATAAGCTTTTAAATTTTTGGTTTAACAAATCAATATTGATTATTTATTAACTGCCATTTATATCGAAGCTAATAAATAATCAATACGTGTCTAAAACCTTATTGTTTTCAAAGAATTATGACTCCCTTCACCTTCCTTTACATGATAGCATATTTAAGGATAAATGTCAAGTGTTTTAAGCTAATTTTTAATATAAATCCTTT
>CAIQAL010000034.1 GCA_903869825.1 uncultured bacterium | reverse complement strand
TCTTTAATGTTACAATAATCTCCCTCTTTTGTTAATAATTTGCTTTATATAATTGACGGATTTAAAGCTTTGTTTGACAAAGCACAAACATTATGAGAAGTGTGAACTATAAGGACGTAAAAAAAGGTCAAGAAAAAATTCTTACCTTAAAGACTGGCAATTTGGTCCTTGACCAATTTATAAGTGATGCAGAAGGATTTGTTGCAGGAAGCGCTATATTTCTTACAGGAACCCCAGGCGCGGGCAAGACGACTTTGTCTGTTGTATTGCAAAAGTTATTAGAAAATTATCGCACTTCTTTATACTCACGAGAGATGAGCAAGGAGAAGGTTAAAGCACAAACACAAAAATATAACATCGATAGCGTCAATGCATTTATAGTCGATAAGAATTCATGCAATAGCATTAATGAATATATAACCGAGCTTGACAATTTAAAACCAGCGGTTGTTATTATAGATTCGCTGCAGATAATTTTATCAGAAGACTTTGTTAACTCTCCCCCCGAAATCTCTTCTTTTAATATGATTCAAACCCTAAGAGCTTGGACAGAAAAAAACAACGCGGTATTAATTGTGATTGGACACGTTAATAAAGATGGAACATTTGAGGGGAAAAATACCATAGAGCATTTATTTGATGCTCACCTGGAAATGATTTACAATAAATCCACGGGAACCCGCACGCTGTCATGGTCAAAGAACAGACTTGGTTCAATTGATCAAACGTTGTATTATATGTTTGGGAAAAAAACCATGGAATTCTATTCCAAAGAACAATATCAAAGGATTAAAGAGGGCAAGAAGTTGGAAGACTTTGTTACTGAAGCAATTTTAAACTATATCCAATCCCTGGATAAATCATCAGCCAATTATGCAGAATTTAAAAAGGAATTGCAGAGTGAAGTCAATGTGGTCATGAAGTCGAATATTAGTTTGTCTCAGGCTATATCCAAGTGTGTGGAGATTATTCACCAAGAAACTGAGAAGTACAGTGTTTGAAACTTAAATTGAAAATTAACGTATAATATATTATGAACATAGATGTGCTTTTAAACTCTATAAACAATACAATTGTTGCGTTAAGAGTTGGGGGTATAAGACAGTACAAAGACTCTTTGAATGATTTAATGCTGAGCATTAACAATAAGAGTGAATCGTATTTGCTTGTAGCAATTGAACGAGATATTTGGGATGAGTTATGGGATACTCTATCTGATAGTATAAAAAACAGAATAGAGTTCAGTATTTTAAATCTTGAAAATAATGAGTATCAAGTATCTGACAAAACAAAGGGATTAATTATTTCATCCATTAAAAACAATATCGATGGAACAAGTTGTGTTATCACCGATGACTGATTTCGTATAAATATATAGAAAAAGTTTGTTAAATTGGTATTTATTTCTTATATTTGTTATATGTATTACAAATTATCAGATTACGCAAAGAAATTCGGTGTCACTTACCGCACCGCCTGGAATAGATTTAAAGAAGGAAAATTAGAAGGTGCATATCAGGACAGCACAGGTCATGTGTGCATTCCCATGATATCAGTTGAGAGGCTTTTGTCAAAGAAGGCAGCTCTTTACGCAAGGGTTTCTTCCAATGAGATGAGAGACAATTTAGACAGGCAAATGGAAAGAGTTACAGATTTTGCCATTAAGAATGGATATGAAATAGTTCATTCACAAAAAGAAATTGCATCTGGGTTAAACGACACAAGGGCAAAACTAACAAAGCTGCTGGACAAGTCAGACGAGTGGGATACTTTAATTGTAGAGAATAAAGACAGATTAACTCGATTTGGGTTTAATTTAATTAAGAAATTGCTGGAGACTCAAGGAAAAAAGATATTGGTTATAAACCAAACAGA
>CAIQAL010000033.1 GCA_903869825.1 uncultured bacterium | reverse complement strand
GGAGCACCATTTACTTTCTTGGCTAACCAGGCATAGATAGTGCCCTCGGAAATACCATGTTCTTTGGCTGCCTGGATAACAGTAACTCCGTCATTTTTAATACGATTGATAATCTGCTCCTTCAAATCGGGAGCTATTTTGGGTCTTTTCATATACTTGTATGTTACTAAATTAATTAATAATTATACAAGGATGGTGTACTAATTTCGGGGGGAGGGCCAAGATGTCGTCGTAGACGGACTAGAGAAAGAAAAAATAAATGATAATGGATTCTTTTTCTACAAAAGATCTAACTCTAATCATCCCAAGTGGTTGAATTTATTTACAGGACATAATTTCCCATTAACATCTTCGAGTGCTTCTGGTTTATTTATTACAAAAGTCAGAGATAGATTTTTTGCATTAGCATTTGGTCCAGAGGGTCGACATTTTATGATAAAAGGCGTTATGGAAGAAAGATTTGGTCTTATAGCAACCTTAAATTCTGTAAAAGAAAAATCTATAAGAAGTATAGACTTAAAAACACTAGAGACTGAGGGGCTACAAACTCGGATACAATCATCACATCCAGTTTCTGCTGATACCTTTGGTTTTGATGTTGAAAAAGATTTACTAAAAAGTGTTGCTGGTGAATCTGAAGACAAGAAACTTGGAAAAACATTAGCAGGTAAAGATTCTCTGCGAGCATCGCTTAAGTGCGATATAGACGACTTGAATGACTTTTTAGAAATTTTTCTTACTAACTATCAAAAGAAGGATTATAAAAAAAAGTTCCCTTGGATAGACAATTTAAAAGAAGTCAAAGATCCTTTTGTTATTGGCGACTTAGAAAATAAATTACTTGCAGAAATTAATAAAAAATCTCCAGATAATTTATGGCTAACGGTTCCAGAAATTCTAGATTGGAGTAATCATGGTGGTTTTAAATATTCTTCAAGACAAAAAGATGAGATACTGGATGATCTTCATATTTCAACATTTAAAGAAGATTTTAAAAAAGAAGAGATAACACTTGACGATTTAAAAAATAGTCATGTTTATCATTTTGATCAAGACAATGGTTACACAAAAGAACATTGGATGACTTATGAATGTTTATATTTTGAATATTCAAAAGGATCTGAGACATATTTTTTAACTGGGGGTAAATGGTATGCAGTCAACAACAATCTCGTAAAGGATGTTAATGAATATTATGAGAGTATTCCACAAAATACTACGACATTTTCTTTTATTGATTATAACCATACTGACGAAGAACATTATAATAAAGAACTTGCAAGTTCTAATTCTGCTCTTTGTTTAGATAGGAAAGAAATTCAAGTAGAGGGTAGAAGTAAGTTTGAGTTTTGTGATGTTTATACAAAAGATCAACAAATCATACACGTTAAAAGATACTCTGGGTCAAGCGTACTAAGCCATCTTTTTAATCAAGGCTACGTATCTGCTAATTTTCTTCTTGATCCAAAGTTTCGTAAAAAAATTAACGAAAATTTATTAAGCGGAGAATTCAAGATAAACAACATCAGCAAAAGACCCAATATGGATGGGAAAAGTTATGAAATTATTTTTGCAATTATAAGTAATACAAAATCTAACCTAAACATACCGTTCTTTAGTCGCCTAACGTTAATGCATGTTTCAAGAAGTTTAACCAATTTAGGATTTAAAGTTTCTCTCGTAAAAATAAAAAATCTTAAAAATGAAAAAGGTAAAAAAATAAAAAATAATGAATAACTATTTAAATACAATTGGGTTAGTAATATCTTTTATTGGCAGTATATTTTTTACCTTAAATCTTTTCATGTCAAAAAAAGAAATTATAAAACTTGGTGTTTCTAGATGGGCAAGCGATAAGGATGAAGAAAATGTAAAACTTCCTCAAGTTCAAGATCGTATTAAACAAAGAAATTTTGGGATCATTGGCATGATACTTATATCTGTTGGATTTTTACTTCAATTAATGTCACAAATATTATGAATACTAAATGGCAAATAAAAAAAATAGGTGAAATTTGTGATGTAATTGCTGGTCAATCACCAGAGGGTAGATTTTATAATAAGTCTGGCAATGGGTTGCCTTTTTATCAAGGTAAAAAAGAATTTAATAAAAAATATATTGGGAAACCTACTGTCTGGACTACAAAAATCACAAAAGAAGCACAAGAAGGAGATATTTTAATGTCTGTAAGAGCCCCTGTTGGACCAACAAATTTTGCTACAGAAAAAATTTGCATTGGTCGTGGGCTTGCATTGATTAGGGTAAATAAACTAGTAGATAAAGATTTTTTATTTAACTTTTTTCAAATGTATGAAAGTGAAATTACTGGCAATAGTGGAGCAGTGTTTAATTCAATAAATAAAAGTCAAATTAAAAATATCGAAATACCATTACCTGTAATTGCAGAACAAAAACGAATTGTAAAAACTTTAAATGAAGTTTTTACTAAAATAGAAACTGTAAAGAAAAATGCTGAAAAAAATTTATATAATTCTAAAGAACTATTTGAATCAAATTTGCAGAACGTATTTTCTGGCTCAAAAAAACATTGGACAAAAAATACCCTAAAGGGTGCTACTACAAAAATTGGAAGTGGAGCAACACCTAGGGGCGGAAAAGAATCTTATAAAAAAGACGGGATTTCATTAATTAGAAGTATGAACGTTCATGATAGATTCTTTAAAGAAAAAAATCTTGCTTTCATAGATGAAAAACAAGCTAAAGATTTATTAAATGTCACCCTCGAAAGAGGTGATGTCTTGTTAAACATAACGGGTGCTTCTATTGCTAGATGCTGTGTTTTTCTTGATAAATATTTACCTGGGAGAGTTAACCAGCATGTTTCAATAATTAGACCAAAAAAAGAAGTCGTTGACTCTATTTTTTTAAATTATTTATTAACTTCAAAATATTATAAAGATCAGTTGCTTGGAATCGGAGAACAAGGAGCTACTAGACAAGCCATAACAAAGACCCAATTAGAAAATTTTATAATTTTTTTACCTAAACTAAAAGAACAAAAAATAATTGTTAAAAAACTTAATGAACTTTCAATACAAACTAAAAAACTAGAAAAAATTTATACCCAAAAATTAGCTATTTTAGAAGAACTCAAAAAGTCAGTCCTTAAAAAAGCGTTTACAGGGATGCTTTAATGTGGTAAAAATAAACTATGAACGAGTCAGAGACAAGAGCTGAATATATTGACCCAATGCTTAAGGCGAGTGGTTGGGGCGAAGTCGAGGAGTCAAAAATTCTTCGTGAATTTAGAATTACTGATGGCAAAATTTATACTGGTGGAATACGCAGTAAGCCAGAAATAGCTGATTATGTTTTAGTGTATAAAAATCGTAAAGTTGGTGTGATTGAAGCAAAATCAGAAAAACTAGAAGCTACTGAGGGGGTGACACAAGCGAAAGTTTATGCACAAAAATTACACATTGATTACACTTATGCAACTAACGGAAAAGAGATATATGAGATATCAATGAAAACTGGAAATGAGGGGAATATTTCTAATTTTCCAACTCCAGACGAACTATGGAATAAAACATTTTCTGATCAAAATGAATGGAAGACAAAATTTAATAATGTGCCTAATGAGGGTGAATATGGTAAACGCTACTATCAAGAAATTGCTATAAACAATGTTTTAAATTCTATTGCCGAGGAAAAGAACAGAATACTTTTAACAATGGCAACGGGAACAGGAAAAACCGCAGTTGCTTTTCAAATTGCTTGGAAACTTTTTCAAACTCGTTGGACATTAAAACGTGACGGTGAACGTCGACCAAGAATTTTATTTTTAGCCGATAGAAATATTTTAGCTGATCAAGCGTACAATGCTTTTTCTTCATTTCCAAAAGATGCTTTAGTTCGTATTAATCCTTTAGATATTCGTAAAAAGGGTGAAGTACCAATGAGCGGAAGTATCTATTTTACAATTTTCCAGACTTTTATGAGTGGTTCTAATGATACCCCGTACTTTGGAGATTACCCTAAAGATTTTTTTGATTTTATTATTATTGATGAATGTCATCGTGGTGGAGCCAACGACGAAAGTAATTGGCGTGGAATTTTAGAATATTTTGCCCCAGCTGTTCAACTTGGTCTTACTGCCACTCCAAAAAGAAAAGACAATATAGATACATATAAATATTTTGGCGAGCCAGTATATATTTATTCCCTAAAGGAGGGTGTTAATGATTGATTTCTAACTCCATTTAAAGTCAAAAGAATCAAAACCACACTCGATGATTATGTTTATACTTCTGATGACCAAATCATTGAGGGTGAAGTTGAAGAAGGAAAAATTTATGAGGAAGCAGATTTTAATAAAATAATTGTTATTAAAGAACGTGAATCAAAAAGAGTGCAAGTAATATTAGATAGTATAAACCAAAATGAAAAAACAATTATTTTCTGTGCAACGCAAGATCATGCTTTGGCTGTACGTGATTTAATAAATCAAATGAAAAAAAGCACTGATCCGAATTACTGTGTTCGTGTTACAGCGAATGACGGTGCTAGAGGAGAACAATTTTTACGAGAGTTCCAAGATAATGAAAAAACTATTCCAACAATTTTAACTACTTCTCAAAAACTTTCAACTGGAGTAGATGCTCGCAATATACGAAATATTGTTTTAATGAGACCAGTAAATTCCATGATTGAATTTAAGCAAATAATTGGTCGTGGGACTAGACTATTTGACGGAAAAGAGTACTTCACAATTTATGACTTTGTAGACGCATATCATCACTTTGCTGACCCAGAATGGGACGGTGATCCAGTATCAGAAATTTGTTCAAAATGTGGAAAAGATCCATGTGAATGTGAGATAAGTGTATCTCAGGTTTGCCCTATATGCGGTAAAAAGCCATGTAAATGCGAGAAACCACCCAAAGTGTGTCAAACATGCGGAGAATCACCATGTGTATGTGAAAATCCTATAAAAAGGAAATTAAAGATTAAACTTCGAGATGGAAAAGAAAGAGAAATTCAACATATGATTTCCACTTCTTTTTGGGGTGCAGACGGGAAACCGCTTTCTTCTGAAGAGTTTATAACTAAAATATATGGAGTATTCCCAGATTTATTTAAGGATGAAGAAGAGTTAAGAAAAATATGGTCTAACCCAGTAACCAGAAAAGAATTTCTAAAAAGACTTTTTGATTTAGGAATTGACTTAGAACAATTAGACAATATTCAAAAAGTAGTTAATGCGGAAGATTGTGATTTGTTTGATGTCCTTTCTTATTTAGCATATAACACCCCATTAATTACCAGACAACAAAGAATAAGTAATACTAAGGAAAGTATTTTTGCGGGAGTTGATGAAAAGAATAAAGAATTTCTAGATTTTGTACTTTCTAAGTATGAAGAAAAAGGTGTTGAAGAATTAGGCGAAGAAAAATTACCCCAATTACTTAATTTGAAATACAATGCTATCTCTGATGCCATAAATATTTTAGGAGATGTTGATTTAATTCGTTCAACTTTTTTTGATTTTCAAAAACATTTGTATTCAAAACTCTAATTAATTTTAAAACAAAAAAACACCGTAAGGTGTTTTTTGTAATGCTTTAAATTATTGCACACCTCGTGCGGGATAACTCAGCACTTGCTCGCGGAGGCGGAGAGATTCGAACTCTCGGTGGGTTTCCCCACACAGACTTTCCAGGTCTGCGCACTAGACCGCTATGCGACGCCTCCAATGCTTCTTACAATCTACCTTATTTCTGGAAAAAAGAGAAATATGTTAAAATATTTTTATGAAAAACTTTATAAAAACAATAGGTTTAACTTTTCATTCAGGTGATTTTTATAAAAAAATAAAAGATGAAAAGTCAGAAGACGGAATAATTTTTTTATTAAAAGTTTCATTATTTTTGAGTGTTTGTCTCGGAATTATAGGCATAATTATCCTTTTAATTTTTTCTCCTGTTATTAAGAAAAAAGTCTCAAATTTTGTGGAGGTTAATTTTCCAAATGGTTTAGTTATTACCATAAAAGACGGGAAAATGACAACAAACACGAATGAGCCATTTTTAATAAAAATTTCCGGAGCCTCTGAAAATAATTCAAATGAAAATATATTTGCTTTATTACCAAATGAAACCGTAAATATGGCTGTTTTGTCAAAATATAAAACCCAAATAGCCATGACCTCTGACGGGTTTATTAGTGAAAAAAAAGACGGGGGAGAAATACGTATTTTAAAATATGATAAACTTTCACTCGTTGTCGACAAGGAAATAGCATTAAAAAAGATTAGTAAAGTGTTTCCTTTTTTTCTGATATTTTTTGCCATTTGCCTAATCCCATTTATTATGGTTATTGTTGTTTTTACTATAATTTTTCATTTAATTTGGTTGTTTTTTGTTGCGCTATTAATATGGGGATTTTTAAGATTAAAAAAAATAGACCTTTCATACAAACACTCCTATAAAATTGGGATGTACGCGATTGTTCCACTTATAGTTATCGAGGTGATTGCTACCCCTTTGCATCTAACTGGAAAGTTTTTTACAATAGCGATTATTCTTGGAGTGGTGCTTGTAAGTACTAGAAATTGGAAAAAAGAAGAACCACAAAATCTTATTGAAGCCAAAAATAATTGAATATGATAAGATAATCTTATGGGGAAAATACGGGCATTTTCGACCAAATATGAAGAAAAAATGAGGATTTACTTGAGTCATCGACCAAAGCTATATGCTTTGATTGTTGGAATCGGGATAGTTATTTTTTGGCGGGGAGTATGGCATACCACTGATTTTGTACATAACCTTATCTCTTACTTCCAAGGAAACCTTACGACCGACTCTTTTTCTAGCCCTTGGTGGGATGGACCGCTTTCTTTTGCCGTCGGGATTGTGATATTATTTGCAGCCGGAGCATTTACTTCTAGTTTCATTGGAAATGAATTAATTCTTTCAGGACTGAAAGGTGAAAAACGTTTGAGTAAAAAAACCGAGACAGAAGTAAAAGGAGAAGAGGAGTACATTGTAGATATTCAAGAAGAGTTGGAAAAAATGACCGAAAAAGTGGGAGAACTTGAAAGAGAGGTACATAAGAAAATTTAAAACAAAAAATAAGATGCTTGATATAAATAAAATAAGAAAAGACTTCAAGATACTTAGTGACGAAAAAGCGCCTATCTATTTTGATAATGCTTGTATGAGTTTGAAGCCGAACACGGTAGTGAATGCAATGAATACTTACTATTATGAATTTCCGGCTTGCGCAGGACGGAGTGCTCACAAGATGGGAGATAAAGTGACTAAAAAAATAAAAGAGACCAGGACTTTAATAGCGAAATTCATTAATGCGGATAGTCAAAAAGAAATAATTTTTACTCGGAATACGACCGAAGGCATAAATTTATTAGCGAATAGTTTTCCCTTTAAATCTGGAGACATTGTGCTTGTCTCGGACAAAGAACATAACTCTAATCTAGTGCCATGGCTTCGGTTGAAGGAAAAAGCTGGGATAATTTTGAAGATAATTCCAGGCAATAATGACAATACTTTCAACTTGGAAAACTTTAAAGAGCAGGTAATAGGCGCGAAATTTGTTTCTATTGGGCACACTTCTAACTTAGACGGGGTGACCAATCCAGCCAAAGAAATAATAGAAATTGCTCATAAAAATGGAGTGCTCGTGCATTTGGATGCGGCCCAAAGTATTGCGCATCAGAAAATTGACGTGAGAGATTTAGATGTTGATTTTCTGTCTTTTTCCGGACACAAAATGTTGGGGCCATCCGGTACTGGAATATTTTATGGAAAGCAAAAATTATTGGAGGATCTTGCCCCTTTTATGGTTGGAGGAGATACGGTGGAATCTACAACGTACGAAAGTTATAAAATGTTGGAAGTACCGGAAAAATTTGAAGCAGGGCTACAAGATTATGCCGGAATTATTGGACTTGGGGAAGCGGTGAAATATTTAGACCAACTTTCTTTTAAAGAAATTTCGGAACACGAAATTAAATTAAATACATATATTACCGAAGAATTAAGGAAATTCCCTAAGGTAAAAATAATAGGACCAACGGACCCAGTGTTGCGCGGGGGTATAATTAATTTCTATATTGAAAATACCGATATGCATAAATTTGCCATTATACTCGACGAAATGGCAGGGATCGCGATTCGTTCTGGACAACACTGTGTGCATTCTTGGTTCCATTCAAAAAAGATTTACAATTCTGCTCGAGTATCCGTTTATTTTTACAACACCATGGAGGAAGCCGAAATCTTTATCAGTAACTTTACTAAAATCTTAAAAATAATATAAATATATGGCTTGTTTAATTGGATTAATCATTTTTGGAATTATGGGAATCTTTTCCGCCTCACATCGCGCGCTGGCGAAAGAAGCATTTGACTGTGTTTTTCGTCGGATAACTCTTCGCCCGTGCAATAGTGGATTTAAAGAAAAAATAAAAGGTAAAATATTGTCTAGATTGATTAATAAATCTCCTTTTACTGCTCGAATGGTCAACAGGCATTATGAAATACTTTCTTGGATTTTCTTTATCTTAATGGTTGGCAGTACTGTTTGGGTTTTGCGCGGGGGGTACAATTTTTATGTGTATGGATCTTGCAATGGTCTTAACGCGTCGGGCTTTTGTGCCTTTGACCCAAATGGAGATAATAACAAAATCTCTTCTGTAAATGGCGACAGTAGTACCTGTGGGATAGTTCAAAAATCGGAAAAAACCGTGACCTTAAAAAATATTGATTTGTCTTCCTTCCCGGCAAAAAACATTGGCTCGAAAGATACGGTTGTTTTTATTGGTTGTTATGATTGTGATTATTCTCGGAAAGCATATCCCGATATCCAAAAACTGGTTGCGAAAAAAGATGCCAACTATATTTTTGCCCATTATCCTGCTAAGGGGAATATTACTGACAAGCTTGCCTATGCCGGATATTGTATCTATAAAAATGATGGAGATAAATTCTGGGATTGGAATACCTACCTGTTTGCCACAGACAAAAATTATATTTTAGATCCAGTGAACCTCGATACTATGCTTCAAAAATTTAATTTTGATGTAAAAAAGACAGAAGAATGTATCGCAAGTCCGGAAACCAAAAAGGCAGTGGATTCTCAAGTCATAGAACTAAATAAGACGAATATTTACGGAACTCCAACCATTTTTATCAATCAAAAGGCTTTTGTTGGGCCAAAGCCGTATCGGGTCTACCGTAGTGCTATTAACAAATTTATTTTCTTTTAAATTGTAGTAGTCTAATTATTAATTAACAAAAATAAAATTATGAAAGGATTTAATACAAATATTGAGAGTGAAACAATAGCGAACGCTAATTTTCGCAAAGTTTTATACACCGGCAAACATAGTCAGTTGGTGCTGATGAGTTTGAAGCCTGGGGAGGAAATAGGAATGGAAGTGCATACCGATAATGATCAGTTCTTCCGCTTCGAAGCTGGAGCTGGAAAAGTTTTTATTGATGGCAACGAGTATGAAGTTTCTGATGGCTCGGCTATTATCGTACCATCAGGCGCGGAGCACAATGTCGTTAATATTTCCACGACCGAAGACTTGAAACTCTACACTATTTATTCTCCAGCCCATCATCAGGATGGAGTAGTGCGAGCTACCAAGGCGGAAGCCGAAGCGGATGGACCTGAATTTGACGGCAAAACTACAGAATAAAAGACAAAAGGATGGGAATATAGTAAAATAGAATAATGTTTATCTCAGCCATAATTACCATTGTTGGACTTTCTCTTTTTGAGACGGTTTCTTCGATTGATAACGCTATTATAAACGCGGAAGTGCTCGGGACGATGAGTAAACAAGCAAGGAGTTGGTTTTTACTCTGGGGCTTGATCATTGCAGTCTTTGTGGTGCGAGGGCTATTGCCTTGGCTAATTGTTTGGGCGTTTAATCCTTCCTTGGGTCCAATCCAAGCTTTTATGTCTACCCTGTCGGGGAATTTGGCAGTCAGAAATTCTATCGAAAAATCAGCCCCGATATTACTCATCGCCGGTGGAATTTTTTTAGTCTTTCTGTTTTTAAATTGGTTATTTCTGGAAGAGAAAAAATTTGGACTTCCTCGTACTGAAAAATTCTTTATGGAGAGAGGTGTTTGGTTTTATGCAGTGGTTTCCGCTTTACTAGCTGTCATTACTTGGTTTGCTATCAGACAAAATAATATGATGGCTTTCGGGGCGGTGATGGGTTCCACTTTATTTTTTATTACTCACGGTTTTAAGCAAAGCGCTGAAAAAGAAGAAACAAAATTAAAAGGAAGTGTGAAATCCGATTTCAGCAAACTTTTATTTTTGGAAATTATTGATGCTACTTTTTCGATTGATGGCGTCTTGGGTGCTTTTGCTTTTACTTTGTCTGTTCCTTTAATTTTACTCGGGAATGGCTTGGGTGCGGTTGTCGTAAGACAACTTACTGTCGGAAACATAGAAAGAATAAAAAAATATGTCTATTTAAAAAATGGGGCAATGTATTCGATACTAGTCCTTGGGGTGATTATGATTTTGCACAGTTTTGGTTTTAAAATTCCAGAGTATGTTTCTCCGCTTGCGACATTTATTATAATTGGTGGTTTCTTTTGGAAATCGAAAATGCATCTAAAAAAATTTAGTTAAAAAATACCCCATCGAAGTTTAGTAGAACTCGATGAGGCTTTTGCTATCCATAGATAGCAAGAAATAAGTAAACATAAAAGAGTAATCCAAATAGAATTAATTTTCCTGCTTTTACGTAGGACATCGTGTTTGTTTCCATGGCTAAAGAATGTTTTTCCATATAAATAATACTCTTTAGGAAGATAAGTGTCAAAAAGAATAAAAAGGTCTTATTTTGTGATAAAATATTTAGATGGCAAATACGGAAAGATTTGAAGAAGAATACCAAAAACTAAATAAGGCTCAGAAAGAAGCAGTGGATACCACCGAGGGTCCGGTAATGGTAGTGGCAGGACCCGGGACGGGGAAGACGCAAGTTTTATCGCTTCGAATTGGAAATATTTTAAAAAAAACAGATACATCACCTGATGGGATTTTATGTTTAACTTTTACGAATTCCGGAGTGCGAGCAATGCGAGATAGACTCCGAAAATATATCGGGGCAACCGGCTCCAAAGTAAACGTGACGACATTCCATTCTTTCGGGATGAAAATAATTGAGGAATTCTATCCAGTACTAAATCTTTCCACAATGCCTAAATTGATGGACGATACAGAGTTGGTCGCATTGTGTGATGAGATATTAAATGATAATCCCTGGGAACATATCAGCCCACGAGCAGATGCGGGAAGACATTTCCGTGATTTGAAATCCTTGATATCGCTCTTTAAACGGGAAGGAATATCAGCCCATGATTTTTTAATTCAAATTGAAAAAGATATCAAAAATTCAAAAGAAAACAAGGAAAGTATCTCAACCAGGGGAGAAAGTAAAGGGCAATTGAAAAAAGACGTGGTCAGAAAAATTGAAAGTTTGAATCGTAGTCGGGAAGTAGTGAAATTTTATGAAATGTATGAGATAGCGAAGTGCGAAAAAAATGTGCTTGATTACGATGACGTTTTGGAATACACTGTCAGAATTATTTCCGAATCGGAAGACGCCCGCGATAGTATTCGGGAAAGATACTTATATATTTTAATAGATGAGCACCAAGATTCGAGTGGAGTACAAAATGAATTTTTACAAAAAGTTTGGAGTGAAGTGGAAAAGCCGAATATCTTTGTAGTGGGGGATGACCGGCAACTTATTTATGGCTTTGGAGGAGCATCGCTTTCTTATTTTGAAGGATTTAGACATGGTTTCGGCAAAGCGAAACTGATCACCCTTGTGGACAATTATCGCTCCACCCAAGTGATTCTTGATTCATCACATCTATTACTGGAAAGTACTTTAACGAAAGACAAATTGGTTAGTCACAATAAAGAATCACATCCCATCCGTTTAGTTGAGTGTGATTACCCTCGGGATGAAATTATCGCTTGCGGACTTGATATTAAAGAAAAAATTAAAAATGGAGTAGACGTGAACGACTGTGCTATTTTGGTCCCTAAAAATAAACAAGCGCGGAACGCGATTGCTGTACTTTCCGATATGGGCTTAGAAGTTTCCGGACGCGACACCCTACGACTTTTTGATTCGGTGGAATTTCAAGCTCTTATCAGAGTTTTAAAAATAATAAATAATCCGAACGATAATATTATTTTTGCCGAATCGCTTTTTGATTCGTTCTCCTTAGTTGACCCGATTTTGGCTCATAGGTTCATTAAAGAGCATGATAGCAAAAAAATGTTTTTACTCGATTTGGCAGACAAAGAAAAGCCGGCGCTGTTCTACAGAGAAAACTCTGTAGAAAATTGGATTAAAAAAATAATTGTTTGGATCGAACAAACAGAGGGTGTAAATGTGTATACCTTAATCCAAACTATCGGGGACGAATTTTTATTGAGGACTGCCAAGACTCACGAAGAATTGGTGTTGCGGGTGGAAGTCGTCCGAACCCTTATTCACTTAGTTCTTGTCCAAACTGAAAAAAATTCGAAACTAAACTTGAAAGAATTTCTAACATTTATTGATCGACTCGAGGCCTACGATGAAAATATTCCACTGGCTGTTTTTGGTAGCGGGTCCGGAATAAAAGTACTAACTCTTCATTCGTCAAAAGGTTTGGAATTCGATTACGTCTGGATTGCCCACTTGGATGAGAAGTCCCTAAACTCTGGCAAAAGACAAGCCTTTACCTTACCTGAAAATATTTTGGTTAAAGTTGAACAGAAGGATATTGAAGTCATCAAACGACAGTTGTATGTAGCAATAACTCGGGCAAAGCGTTTTTGCACTCTTTCATATGCTATTCATTCTTATGTTGGAGCTGACCAGGAACTCGCGCACATTGTGGCGGATTTACCGGAAGGAGTTTTTGAGAAACAAACCGCTGCCGCGACAGAACAGATAATTTTAAAATATGATCCGAAAGCTTATATCAAAAAAAATGAGATTGAAAAAAATCCGGTGAAACTTGAAGAACTTAAAAAATTAGTGGCGAGCGAATATGAAGACAGAAATGTTTCGGTTTCACTTCTTAATAATTTTTTTGAGTGTCCTTGGAAATGGTATTTTAGGAATTTACTACAATTTCCTGAGGCGATGAAGGAGAGTTTGGAATTTGGAAATGCAGTACATGGATCAATAGACAAAATATTGAAATTGGGGAATGTCCCAACAGAGAACGCACTTGTAGAAATTGTCCACGATGAAGTTTTAAAAAGAAAATATCAAAATGAGAATAAATACAAACTTGTTGAAAAGGAAGTTTTTGGGATTATTGCTGGTTGGGTGAAAAATCGTTTGGGAGGTATCGAAAAAAATTATGAGAACGAAAAAAGCATTTCTTTTAAAGACGATCGTTTCCCACATTTAAATATCTATGGAAAAATTGATTTGATTGAAATTCTAAATAAAAACGATGTCAGAGTAACTGATTTTAAAACCGGTAGTGTCAAAAAGCAGAACGAAATAGAAAAAATAAACGAAGATGGCCGGATGAGTAATTATTTACGACAGCTTGCAATGTATTCATATTTAATTCAAGAAAGTTCTAAGTGGAGAAAGGTGGTCACCGAATCAAGGTTAGAATTTCTGGAAGCGGAGAATCAGAGTGGGTCAATTTACAATAAAAAAATATCAAACGAGGAAATCATTTCCCTTGTTAAGGACATTAAAGACTACGACGAACTGATAAAAACTGGAAAGTGGCTTCTGCTGCCATGCAACTATAATGCCTATGGCAAAAATACTCCTTGTGAATATTGTGAAAGAGCAAAAATCTACCAAAAATGAAATGAAATAGCCGGCCCATTATCAAGCCAACCTAAATAAAGTCCAAGAATTAAAAAGAATAATAAGAGAACTATTAAAATTAAGTAGCGGTTTTTCATTACATTATTATAGCAAATATTCCCCGAAAGTCGTTTTTGTGATATATTTTAGGTATTATTATTTAAAAAATTAACTATGGAAACAACAACGATTGGTGAGTTTACTTTGAAATATGACCCAGAAAGTGAATCAGCGAAACACGCTTTGGCTTTCTTTAATGAAATCGGAGAGAGCGGTTCTAGGGCTTTCTTTGATGAAGCTCGCCGGGACATTATTAACCATGTTTCGCATTTTAAAGTTCACAGTCATGATTCACACGACACTGAATACCATTTGACCTTGACGCACGAGGATGACGGCACTTATCACTTAAGAAAAAGAACCGGGTATTAAGTGCTAATTAACGAATTTGTGCTCCAAAAGTTTCTTTGGTGGCAAGCTCTATTTTTTTATGAAGTTCATCGATTTCCGATGAAGTTAAAGTTCTTTCGATTGAACGATAGGTAATTCGAAAAGCATAACTGATTTTTTCAGCTCCAAATTTTTCAACATTTTCATATTTGTCCAAGAGATGTACTTCTTCTACAAGCCCTGGCGCGAGTTCTCTCACTAAGTCAAAATAATCATTTGGAATAAAATCTTTTTTAACGATAAAAGAGATATCTCGTACGATTGGTGGATATTTACTAACTTCTTTAAATTTATTACCAAGTTTTAATTGTTTTACGACTCGGACGTCTTTTGACCACAATAATCTAATGTCTGGTAAATCCATACTGATGATAGCCAGACGCTCTAGTCCGAAGCCGAAAGCCCAATTGCTCCATTCACTTGGGTTAAGTCCAAGATTTTTAATAATTGTATCAGTCATTATTCCACAACCAAGTACTTCAATCCATCTGCCATTTATCTCAACTTCCATCTCAAGAGAGGGGTCAGTATAGGGAAAAGTGTCTTTGTTAAATCTATATTTTATATCTGGTCCGAAGACAGCTTTTGCGATATCAGCTAAAACATTTTGTAACTCTTCTATCCCAATTATTTTTTTATTTTTTGGGATAAGAAAACCTCCATCTATTTGGTGGAAGACATTCATATGATTTCTGTCTATCTCATCTTTTCTGTAAACTTTTCCGAATGAAAAAAATCCGACAGCCTCGCCTCGAGCCATTTTTGCTTTTATCTCTTCTTGTGACAAATAATAGTGCCACATTATTGTCGTATGGGGGCGAAGGATATTTGTGTCATCAATGAAATATGTATCGGAGTGCGATCGAGCAGGGTGGTCTGGGGCAAAATTATAAAGATCAAAAGTTACACTTGTTGGCACTATTTCGGGAGTTTTGATAACATCAAAATTTTTAAAATCAGGTAGAGATAAAATTCTGTGAACTATTTCATAAATCGGAGAAGCAGGGATGCGAGACAAATCCGGCATAGATAAATAGTGTTTCATTCGGGTGGCTTCGGTGTCAGTGCGATTTTCCAATTTTTGGACTAACTCACTCTCATCAGGTGATTTAATATCAAAATTATCATTTATTCCTATCTTATTAAGCATATATTAAATATAAAGAAAAATACTTTAAAAGTAAAGAGTTATTTAGGGTTGCATTTTTATGGGAAAATGTATATAATGGTATTATATTTATGTGGAAAAAAAGAGTATTGGCATTGTTAATAATTATTCTGGGCGTCGGAATCTCGTTTTTTGTTTTTAAGTCCGAACCAAAATTAAACAAAAATATTGCGAATTCAAATTCATTTCTCAAGAATCATCCATTCCGACTAGGTTTGGACCTTTCTGGTGGAAGCCATCTTATCTATAAAGCTGATACTTCTGCCGTTCCAGCAGGTCAGGTCTCTGATTCGATGAATGCTCTTCGAGATGTTATTGAGCGAAGAGTGAACCTTTTCGGAGTTTCCGAACCAGTAGTCCAAGTGCAAAATGGAGGATTGCTTTCAGGAAATAATGAAGAAAAATTAATTGTTGACCTTCCGGGAATAACAGATGTTGAAAAAGCGACGGCTATGATTGGACAGACTCCGCTTCTTGAATTTAAAATTGAAGCACCAGCTGGAACTCCTAAAACAGCAACAGTAGGAAAAGATGGGACAGTAAATATTAATGCTGATCCTCAGTTTGTTTCAACTGAACTTACAGGAAGATATTTGAAAAAAGCGACTTTGGAATTTGATTCGACCACTCGAGAACCAAAAGTTGGCTTGCAATTTGATGCAACAGGGACAAAACTTTTTGCTGAAATTACTAAATCGAATATCGGGAAAGTTGTTGCCATTTATTTGGATGGCGCTCCAATTTCAACCCCGGTAGTTAGAGAAGAAATTCCAGACGGCACCGCACAAATTTCTGGAAGCTTTACTCCAATTGAAGCAAAGCAATTAGTCGGAAGATTAAATTCTGGCGCTTTACCTGTTCCAATAACTCTACTTTCTCGTCAAACAATTGGGGCTACCCTAGGAACTAATGCAGTACATGCTGGGGTAAAAGCAGCCATTATTGGATTTTTAGTTATTGCTCTTTTCCTGATTTTTTGGTATCGCTTACCAGGGGTGGTGGCGGTGCTCGCTTTAATTATTTATATATTCATTATACTTGCCTTATTTAAATTATTGCCGGTTACTTTGACTGCCGCCGGGATTGCTGGGTTTATTATATCAATTGGGATTGCTGTTGATGCAAATGTGCTTATTTTTGAAAGAGTTAAAGAGGAATTGCGATCAGGTAGGACAATCTCAGATTCTGTTTCAAGAGGTTTTTCTCGAGCTTGGTTTTCAATTCGAGATTCGAACATCTCAAGTATTATTACTGCGATCATTCTTTTCTGGCTTGGGACATCGCTAATTAAAGGGTTTGCGCTTACTCTCGGAATGGGGGTATTGGTATCAATGTTTTCAGCTATTACCATTACCAGAATTTTCCTTTATACAATTGAATTTGTCGGAGAAGGGAAAGTGGCCCGATTTTTATTCAGTTCAGGGATAAGTAAATAAATTTATGTTTATTATAAAAAACAAAAAAGTATTCATAAGTATTTCCATTGGACTCGTAATCCTATCAATTATTTCAATGTTCGTCTTTAAGATAAACAAGAGACTCGGGATTGATTTTACCGGAGGAGCTCTAACTGAAGTTGCCTATACTGGGGAAGTTCCCACTCAATCAGATTTAGATCAGGTATTAGGGACTGCGAGCCTTGGTACAATTATTATTCAGCCTACTGGAAATACAGGATACATTATTAAATCAAAAGATTTAACTGAAGCGGAGCATACTAATCTCCTGAGTGCTCTATCGGAAGGCGGAAAATATAAACTGGAAGAAAAAAGCTTTAACTCCATTGGTCCGTCTGTCGGGCAGGAATTAAAATTTAAAGCGCTGCTTTTAATCATTTTAATTTCTCTTGCAATAATTATTTTCATTTCTTATGCCTTTCGGAAGGTTTCAAAGCCAGTTACTTCCTGGAAATATGGAATAATTGTTGTGCTTACCTTACTCCACGACGTAGCGATTCCTGTTGGAATTTTCACAATCTTAGCTCACTTTTACAGTGCGGAAGTTGATACTCTTTTTGTGGTAGCGGTGCTAACCATTCTTGGGCTTTCCGTTTCAGACACGATTGTTATCTTTGACCGAATTCGAGAGAACTTGAGAAACCAAGCGATAGCTACTAAAATAAATTTTAGTGAAACGGTCGGGAAAAGCTTAGAGCAGTCATATGTTCGCTCGATCTCAACTTCTCTCACCGTCATTCTTGTGTTGCTTTCTCTTTTCTTCTTTGGTCCGGTTTCAACAAGATATTTTGCTTTGATGCTTACCGCGGGGATGTTCTTTGGAACCTATTCCTCGATTTTTCTGGCCTCTCCGCTTCTGGTTTTGGTTGAAGAATGGCAAGTTGCAGCAAAGGATAAGAAATCCTTAAAAAAGAAAAAATAGCTTAAAAGCCCGGGGACTCCGGGTTTTTTCTTTGATAGAAAAATAGTTCAAAATATGCTATAATATTAGTAGTCCAAATTATTAATCTTAATTTATTTAAATTTATGACACTATTATGGATTCTTTTAGCGATAGTAGTTATTCTTATTATCTGGATAATTTCAGCTTTTAATGGTTTTGTTACCCTTCGAAATAGGACCAAAGAAGCCTGGGCTGATATTGAGGTTCAATTGAAGCGTCGTTATGATTTAATTCCCAATTTGGTAAATACTGTCAAAGGGTATGCTTCTCACGAATCAAGTGCGTTTGAAAACGTTACAAAAGCACGAAGCATGGCGATGGGGGCACAAGGTCCGACGGCCGATCATGCCCAAGCCGAGAATATGCTTACCGGGGCTTTAAAGTCTGTTTTTGCGATTGCGGAAGCCTATCCGGAATTAAAAGCGAATCAAAATTTCTTGGCGCTTCAAGGAGAACTGTCCGACACAGAAAACAAGATTCAAGCAGCCCGCAGATTTTACAATGGAAATGCTCGAGATTTGAATATCAAGGTTGAGAGTTTTCCATCGAACATTATTGCTGAAGCGTTTCATTTTTCCAAAATGGAATTTTTTGACTTGGCCGACAATGATGCTGCCCAAAATCCAGTGGAAGTAAAGTTTTAAAAATTAATTTTTAAATATATGTCTATCTATATAATTTTAGCAGTGATTCTAGTGATATTGATTTCGGGAATCAAAGTGGTAAAACAATACGAACGAGGGGTAATATTTTTTCTTGGGAAATGTACTGGGACTAGGGGCCCAGGACTTATTTATGTTATTCCAGTTTTTGAAAAAATGACTCGAATAATGATGCGAACCGTCACAATGGAGATCCCATCTCAGAAAATTATTACCAAAGACAATGTTTCGATTGATATTGCAGCCGTGGCTTATTATCATATTGTTGATCCGATTAAAGCAGTTGTGGCGATTGAGAATGTTTACAATGCAGTCAACCAAATTAGCCAGACGACTGTTCGAAACGTAGTCGGGCAATTTCAACTTGACCAGTTGCTCTCTCAGACTAGCGAAATCAACACCCAAATAAAAAATGTAATTGATGCTCATACCGAACCTTGGGGAGCGGAAGTTACCGCCGTTGAAATTAAAGACATCACCTTGCCCGAAAATATGCAACGCGCAATGGCAAAAGAAGCCGAAGCGGAACGAGAACGACGGGCAAAAATTGTGGCGGCACAAGGAGAATTTCAGGCAGCACAAAAGCTAGGTGAGGCTGCAGACGTAATGGCTCAACATCCCGTGGCCTTGCAGTTGCGCACCCTACAGACAATGGCAGAAATAAGTGTAGAAAAAAATTCGACCATTATTTTCCCAGCTCAATTTATGACTACTGTGGCAGAAGCGGTAAAGATGATAAAAGGAGACAATAAATAATATGAAAAAAAAATCAAAAATAATAACCGGAACAATCATTGTTTTTGTGTTGGCTCTGACAGTAATTTTAATTTATTCAGGAAATAAAAAAGTTGTGGTTGCTCCTGTCACCGTTGATAATACGATGCTTCCGATTGTAGACAAAAGTCAGATTCTTGGAAACAAAGATGATTTGGTTTCTTTTTCTGTTTCTCCCAATGTTAAGGTTCATGGAGTTCTTTCCTACAGAGGGGTGATTAAAGGTGGATATTTTTTTGAAGCAAATATCGGGATACATATTTTGGATGCTAGTAAAAAAGTTTTAAAAACTAGTAATGCTGTCGCAAAGACCGACTGGATGACCGCTGGATCTGTCTCCTTTGAAGGTAATATAGATTTTACCGGGCTTCCTACAGGTTCTGCCTATTTTGAGATTCATAATGATAATGCTTCGGGACTTCCTGAGAACGATAAAAGTATTTTAATTCCAATAATTATTAGTAAATAAATTTTATGCAAAATAAATTATTTAGTTCAAAATTAAATACAGTATTATTGATCATAATTATTGTTTTGCTCTTGACTGGTATTTATATATTTAACAAAAGGACAAATACTTTAGTTACAAATAGTCCTGAAAATATTTTAGTAACAGACAATAATTATGAAAGTCAAATGAAATGGGCTACAGAAGAAAATGGTTTACCAAAAGGATGGGTAAGATGGACAGATACCATGGCAGAAATCCCTGTAGAGAAGTATGGTCCTTCACAGATTCGATCAAGCTACATGATTAAATTAAATGCGAAAATGGTTTCTGGGATAGATCAAGAAAAAAAATGTGTTGGGGATTCTGAAACAGCACTATGCGCTGTTGGCAATAACCCAGAAATATTGAGGTATTTTAATGTTATATCTTTTAGATAATTAGTATGGCAACGTTATACACCCAACAATCAAAAAATGTTTCCAAAACTTGGCTTTTGATGAGTTTCTTTTTGATTATTGTTATTGCTATTGGGTTTTTTGTTTCAGAATATTATGGAAATATAAATATCTTGTACTTCTTTATCATCTTTGCAGTTGGAATGAATATTTTCAGCTATTGGAATTCCGATAAAATCGCCTTGGCCTTAAATCACGCAAAACAAATCCAAAAATCAGATAATTCGGAACTTTGGAACACCATTGAGAACCTGGCAATCACTGCCGGACTTCCGATGCCGAAGGTTTACATTATTGATGACCCAGCGCCAAACGCTTTTGCGACCGGTCGAAACAAAGAACACGCAGTGGTGGCGGTGACGACTGGGATTTTAGGACTTTTAGATAAAACAGAACTCGAAGGAGTGATCGCGCATGAACTTTCACATATTGGGAACCGAGATATTTTACTTTCCACTGTGGTGGTGGTACTGGTTGGTTTTATTTCTATTGTCGCTCATATTTTTACCCGTTCATTATTTCTGGGTGGAGGGAGGAGAAGAAGTGACGGTGAAGCCGGAGGAATTTTAATGATTATCGGAATTGTGCTTTCAGTCCTAGCTCCGATTTTTGCAACCTTAATTCAACTTGCTATTTCTCGTAAGCGTGAATTTTTAGCAGATGCTTCCGGTGCTCTTTTAACCCGCTATCCTGAAGGACTAGCGAACGCCCTAATTAAAATAGGGAAATACAATCAACCAATGAAATATGCCAATGAAGCGACTGCACATTTATTTATCGCGAACCCTTTCGGCCGAACCGGCAAAAATCTTTCAAATCTATTTAATACTCACCCACCGATAGAAGCCAGAGTTCAGGCTTTATTAGGGAAGTAAATTCCTATTTCGTCTTTATTTTGTTATACTTTTTATATGGAAATTAAAGATATCGAAAAGCTGGCGGAACTGGCAAAAATCGAATTAACGGACGGCGAAAAGGCTAAACTTCTGAAAGATTTAGACAGTATTTTAGGTTATGTAAAACAAATAGAAGTAGTAGATTTGCCTGCTCAGGCAGAAGTGCCTGAATACGAGAACAGGAATGTTTGGCGAGAGGATACACCAGAGTTGAGAGATTTTTCAGTTGATTTGATAACGAAACAATTTCCAGGTTCACAGGATGGTTTTGTGAAAGTAAAAAAAATAATGTAGTTCGACAAGCTCACTATAAATAATTTATGCTTGATTTAAAAAATTTAACAATTGAAAAGGCGAGAGAGGGAATGACTAAGGGAGAATTTACTTCGGCGGATTTGGTTTCTGCCTATCTGAAAAATATTAATAAAAAAAACAAAGAATCAAATTCCTTCTTGGAAGTTTTTCCAGACATACTTGAACAAGCTAAACGAGCAGATGAAATGATACAAAAAGGAGAAGGAAAAGAATTGACCGGAATTCCGTTTGCGGTAAAGGATAACATTTTAATCAAAGGGAAAATTGCTTCTGCGGCTTCGAAAATTTTAGAAAATTATGTGGCAACATATGATGCATTTGTTATTAAAAAATTAAAAGAAAGTGGCGCAGTTTTTGTTGGCCGGACAAATATGGATGAATTTGCCATGGGAAGTTCTACTCAGACAAGTGCTTTTGGAGTAGCCCGAAATCCCATTGACCCGACAAGAGTGCCTGGTGGCTCATCAGGTGGTTCGGCAGCTGCGGTAGCAAGCGACATGGCGCTAGTAGCGCTTGGAACTGAGACATGTGGCTCGGTCCGTCAGCCAGCTTCCTTTTGTGGACTAGTAGGTTTGAAGCCGACTTATGGAGCAGTGTCTCGAAGTGGAATTATAGCGATGGGAAATTCTTTGGACCAGGTTTCTCCTTTAGGAAAAAATGTCCGTGACGTAGAAATTATTTTCAATGCTATCCGAGGGAAAGATGTGATGGATGCAACTTCACTTGACTCTAGCCTTGCCACGGAAGGAGTAGGAGGTGGTAATACTATTGGAATTCCTTGGCATTTATTTGAAAGTGGAGTGGATGCGGAAGTAATGGAAAATTTTAATGCTTCAGTAGAAAAATTAAAAAAGGCAGGCTACAAAATTGTAGATATTGATTTACCATATTCGAAATATTCTTTGGCGGTGTATTACATCATTATGCCTGCAGAAGTTTCTACTAATCTTTCCAGATTTGATGGAATGCGCTATGGTCTTTCAAAAGAAGGGGAGAATGTTTCCGACGTTTATAAAAAAACTCGATCGGCTGGTTTTGGTGAAGAGACAAGGCGCAGAATTATTTTGGGAACATTCGTTCTTTCTCACGGGTACTATGACGCTTACTACAACAAAGCTTGGCGGGTAAGGAACGCCATAACCTTAGAATTTAAAAATATTTTCAAGCAAGTTGATTTTGTTCTAACTCCTACCACTCCGACTCCGGCGTTTAAAATCGGTGAAAAAATGGATGACCCGGTTGCCATGTATTTATGCGATATTTTTTCGGCTCCGGCTAACATTGCGGGCATTCCAGCTTTGGCTTTACCTTCCGGTCTGACCAAGGGAGGTTTACCACTTTCCATTCAATTTATAGTAGATCATTTTAAGGAAAATAATCTATTTCAAATAGGTAAAAAATTTGAAGAAATGTTATAATTAAAATATGGATTTATCGCAATCACTAAATCTAAACACTGCTCCACAAAATCCGATTTTCGATCCGAAATATATTGATCTGGAGTACCTATTCAATAAAATCTATTTATTCTTTACTCACTTGTTTAATCCCTCTACCCCTTCAAGTGGACTTGATATTGCGATTAAGCTTTTTCTGGCATTTTTTTCAATATTTTTTGTTTTTGTAATTGCTTATAGTTTTGTCAGATTGCTCGAAATTAGAAAAAAAGAACACGAGCATTTGCATCATGAGATTAAAGAATATAAAGAAAAACATGCTGAAGAAGAAAGAATAAAATGGGAAAAAACTGCTTCAACAAACGATCGCTGGGACGCTGTTTTACAGTATTTGTTCTCATCAGACGCTGGGAATTGGAGACTCTCAGTGCTTGAAGCGGATTCAATGCTTGAGGGTTTGATGAATCAGCTAGGATTCAAAGGGGAGAACTTAGGAGAAAAGTTAAAGGGGGCAGATCAAGATAAATTTAAGAACCTTACTGCTGCATGGGAAGTGCATATAATCCGAAATAAGATTGCTCACGAAGGCTCGGAATTCGAACTTTCTCATCACGAGGCGAAAAGAGTAATCGCGATCTACGAACAAATTTTCCGAGACTACGGATATATTTAATTTACTTTTTTAATGATTTAAGGTAGAATAAAAAATGCCCAATATAGGCAGTTTTAATTTATAGCGGGGTAGAGAAGAGGCATCTCGTAAGGCTCATAACCTTAAGACCCACGTTCGATTCGTGGCCCCGCAACAATTCGGCAAGTGACATGCCAAAATGTCTTGTCGAAGAAATGCTTTTTGTCGGCATAGCTCAGGTAGTTAGAGCGTGGCACTCATAAAGCCAAGGTCCCAGGTGCAACTCCTGGTGCCGACACAACAAATTAAATATTAATTTGTGATATAGTGTGTTAGTTAAAGAGTGTAGGATGCGATTGTAGCTGTTTTGGCAAGTCTAAAACCCTACGTTTGCAAATTAAAGATTGTTAGATAGTTTGAAGGTAAATTGTTGCGATCGTAGCTCAACTGGTTAGAGCACCCGCCTGTCACGCGGGAGGTTGCCGGTTCAAATCCGGTCGATCGCGCATACGAAAATTTAACTAAAAGGTCCTTACTCTGTAAGGGCTTTTTAGTTCCCACTGAAGGTCGTTTTTCGACTGGCTTATTGGACGTTGGAACTGATATAATAAATTCATGGAATATTTAGATATTGTTGATGAAAATAATGTTTTAACTGGCGAGAAAAGATTACGCTCTGAAGTACACTTGCAAGGGTTATGGCATAGAATTGTGCGCGTCTATCTTTTTAAAATAATAAAAAATGATATATATATTCTTGTTCATCTACGTGCAAAAAATAAAGATACAGACCCCAATTGTTGGGATACCCGTTTTGGTGGGCATATAAAAAGTTGTGAAAGTATTGAGGAAGGAATCAGAAATGAGTTAATTGAAGAAATTGGTTTAGAGTTAAAAAGAGAGAATTTAATTCAAGGAGAAGTTGGCAAAGGAGACAATTACCCCAATAGAGAATTTAGCCATAATTTTTATTATAGATTTGATGTAGAAATAAATACTTTGAAATTTAATGATGGGGAAGTTCAAGAAATTAAATGGATGAAAGTCTCTGATATTTTTGAATCGATGGAAAAGAATCCAAATATATGGTCAGGTGGTAGTACCACCTTTGCTCAGGTTTTAAGAGTGTTAAAAATGAAAGTTAGAGATACAGAAAGTGCTTTTAAGTGGATTATAAACATACTCCAAAAACACAATGTTCCTTTTCAAATAAAAGGTGGTTTTGCTTCTCGTCTTTATGGGGTAAAAAGAGAACTTGCTGATATTGATATTTCTATTCCAGAAGATAGATTTGAGGAATTATTGTCAGACGTAAAAGATTTTATTAAATATGGACCTGAACAGTATTTAGACGAAGAATGGAACATAAAACTTATGACTCTTAAATATAAATACCAGAATATTGATATTGCAGGAGCGTTTGAAAAGAAAAATTTTGATAAAGTAAACAAGAAATGGGTAGCAACACCATCAAATTTTGAAAATAGTGTATATATGGATGTTTATGGTTTTAAAGTCCCAGTGATTGCAAAAGGAGATTTGATAGCTTACAAGAAACTTATTTTGCGAGATGTAGATATTTTTGATATTGAAGCATTAAGTAAATGAAGGTATAAAAATATATCCATTATGCTCTCGTATCGCAGTTCCAACTTCCTCCACTAGGTCGCGCGAGTGAATTTTAGCTTTATCAGATAAAGCTCTTTTGGATTCTGTCGGACACGGGTAGTACTTTTACTGTTGTGTTGCCTGTAAAACTTTAGAATAAATGCTTTTTAGTGAATATAGTTCAAACGCAGTCGACTAAGTCGCGAATCGTTTTTAGCCTTATTTTACAAAGGCTATTTTGTGCATACTAATTGGACAAGGAACTGATATAATAAAGAAATCAAAAATGGAAAAAATAGATAAAGATATTTTAATTCGTGCTAAAACAGGAGACTTAAATGCTTTTGAATATATTTTATCTTTTTATGAAAAGGCAATATATAACTACTGCTTAAGAATATTAAAAAACTCACACAATGCGAAAGATGTAACTCAAGAAACTTTTATAAAAGTTTACACGCATCGCAAACTCATTGACCCAGAAAAAAATATCAAGACTTGGATATTTACTATTGCTACGAATACAACGTATGATTTTCTTCGAAGTAAAAAAAGAAAAAACGAAATAAGTCTTAACACAGAGAACGAAACAATCCTTTCTTTTGAAGCGTATTATCCAAAGGAGGGACTTATGTCTGATGTAGATAAAGCATTAGAACAAATAAATCAAGAATACAAGAAGATTCTTTTATTATTCTACCAACAAGGCTTTCAATATCAAGAAATAGCGGAGATATTAGATATGCCTATCAATACGGTTAAAACACAGATCAGCAGAGGAAAAGAACAATTAAAAGATAAATTAAAAAATTATTTGACTTAAAAATTATGGAAAAAATTGATGAACAATTAAATACTATTTCATTAGTAGAAATTCCAATAGGGATGCATCAATTTGTGATGCGAAGAATTAATTATAAAAAATTACAACCGATTTTTTTTGTTACTTTCACCTTACTCGCGCTTAATTTTATAGTCATTGTGTGGCATATCAATGCCAAGTTAATCGATGCAGAATTTTTGAATATGGTTAAAGACTTTTCTGAAGTATTTGATTTTAATTTTTATTTTATCAGTACAATCTTTGTAAGTTTCTTTGAGATTATATCTCCTCTACTTGTAGTTTCTGCAGCGCTAAGCATGATAGGAGCCATGTACACTGGAAAGAAAATTAATTTCTATCATTTTTCTCAAGCTTAGCTAAATATTATTTTTAATTATTCTAAAAAACTCCGATTCAAATCGGAGTTTTTTAGAATAATTAAAATTTATTTAAATTATTTCTTTGGGCAAGCTTTGACGGCTGTTGCATAGTCACTCCAGGCAGTTTTTACCGAAGCAGCTTGTGTCTTTGTGATATCTTTTAAGGATGCTTTGTAGGTAGTATTTGCTGCTTTTTTTGCAGCAGCAGCGGCAACCTTGTCTGTGTTTGCTTTAGCGGTAGCCAAAGCTTTAGTCAAAGTTGTCTTTGCATCTGTTTTAGCAACTTTTGCTGTACCTGATGCAGTTTTTACTGCAGCAACACGAGTAGCCTTAGCGGTCGCTACACAAACCTTTTTAGTAACAACAGTTGTCGGGGTTCCAGTTGAATCTGTTCCTGTTGTGGTGTTTTGAGCAAAAACAGCAACAGAGGAGAACAATAAGCCGAGAGCAAGTACAGGGACAGCAAATTTTATTTTATTTGTCATATTTTAAAAAAATTAATATTATTAATTCGACCTTATATATTTCAATACGACTGGTGTGGCTGTTTTGTTTCAATGCTAGATTTTAGTGTAAATTTGGTATAAAAATATACCCATCATTTTTCTGTATCGTAGTTATTACTTTGTCCACTAAGTAGTGCATCTGGAATTCCCTTCATAATATCTTCATCCATTACTTTTATAATAGGGCGAGAATATTTAGTTCATTTTGGGATTTAGTGTTTTGTAGTATTTAAATGAAAATTAGTTCTTTTTGTTCTATGTATGATAAATAGTTCTTTTTGGTGAGATTAAGGGTAATGGTAGTGGGTTTCTTTTTGTCTGCAAACCGAATGAAAAATATTAGGAATGAAGAGATGGCTGTCCGAATAAGTGTTTAGATTGAAAATCTTATTAATTAATTACACAAAGAAATATGAAAAAAATTAAATTTTTGGCATTAATCGTAATGCTCTTTGGGGGTCTTTTGTTTTTTGGCATAACTCCAAAAGCCCAGGCAGCTTATCCTCCATTTAAGACACCAATGGGTCTGGGATCAACAGGAACAGAGGTTAGTCAGCTTCAGTCGTTTTTATCAACTGATCCGGGGATTTATCCTGCAAGAGAAGTATCGGGATATTTTGGCCCACTCACAAAAAAAGCAGTTATCCAATTTCAGTTAACTTATGGTATTTTAGCTCAAGGGTATGTAGGTCCAGTAACTTTGGCGCAACTTAATGAAATTAATTCAAAAAATCAAATGCTCGATACTCATGCACCACTTATTTCCGGGGTAATGACGACAAGCGGAAATCTACAGACTTTAAATTCGTTTGCGACGGTCACCTGGTCAACAAGTGAACCTGTCAAAGGTGGAGTATTTCTGAGTGCAACACCGATTCGGTTAAACAATCTGCGGTATTTTACTGGAGACTTTATTTATCCCAATTCTAGTGAAGGAGGCAGTCTGATTCAGTCGAATTCTGGGGCAGACCTTACCTCAACAAAAAGTGTCAACCAGGAAGGATTGATACCTGGAAGCACCTATTATTATTTAGTTGAATCCTTGGATAATTCTGGAAACCTAAGTATTTCTTGGCCGAAAACATTTACCGTCACCTAATAAAATACAAAACAAAAGATTATTAATTATTAATAATAAATTATTTACAAAAAGGATAGCAAAAAAGCTACCATAATATAAATAATAAAAAAATGAAAACACTTAGCTGTAGAGATTTGGGGACAAATTGTGACTTTGTTGCGACGGGGGAGAGCAATGAAGAAGTTATAAATAAAATGATGGAACACGCGACGAAAGAACACAAAAATGATACGGAAGAGAAAAATATGTCAAATGATGACATGAAAAATATGATGTTGGCAAAAATAAAAGAAAGCTAAAAAAAGTAAAAATAGGCGAAATAAACCAAATATCACTTGGGTGATGTTTGGTTTATTTGGGGTGTTTGACAAAGTTTTTTAAAAGAGTATACTATCTTTGATTGATAGATTGAGTTTCGGATGTACTCCTCCTGTTTATTATTAATAGTTTTATTAGTATTAATTTAATCATATCCGAAATAGATAACTAAGCTTATATAAAAAGCGTTTTTGCTTTTTGTTTTGTCTTCTTGTTTGTTCTCGGATTTTTATCATATGCAAAAAGAAGTAAAACGTCCGAAGAAATATTTTTCTAGATATAAAAAACCTCTAGTCGAATTTCCAAATTTGATTGAAGCCCAGGTCAAATCATATAGGTGGATGGTGGAGAGTGGTATCAAAGAGGTTTTTAAAGAATTTTCTCCGATTCTAGATTACTCCGGCAAAAAATTTCAGCTTGAATTTACTTCTTTTTCTCTTGGAGAATCAAAGACAAACGAAAACGATGCCAAAGTAAATAAAATTTCCTACCAGGGACAATTAAAGGCAAGAGTTAAGTTGACTAATAAAGTATTAGGAACAATAAAGGAGCAAGAAATATTTATGTCTGATCTTCCTTTAATGACCCCACACGGAACATTTATCATAAATGGAGTCGAGAGGGTGATAGTACCACAACTAGCACGTTCTTTCGGGTTTTTCTTTACCGAATCGGAAGTAAAAGGAAAAAGATGTTTTGGGGCAAAAATTATTCCGGCCCGAGGAGTTTGGATTGAAATCGAGTCTGACGCTGATGGAACAATCTATGTTAGAATCGACAAAAAGAGAAAATTCCCCGTTACTGCCTTGCTTCGGGTTATGGGGTACCATACCGACGAAATAATCCTAAAAGAGCTTTCAGGTAATTCTATTCAAGAAGAAACGATTAAAACTTGCTTTGCGAAAGATACTGCTAAAACTTTGAACGATGCTTATATAGAAATCTATAAACGATTAAGGGATGGTGATATGGCTACTGCCGATAATGCTAAAGAATATATTGATTCTCTTTTTACTACTGAGAGATATGACCTTTCCCCGGTGGGACGATACCGTTTTAATAAAAGGTTTGATAAAAACATGGAGGAGGTAGAACTTGCTCGCCGAACCCTTTCCAAGGAGGATCTACTTACTGTAATAATAAATATTATTGCTTTAAATAATAATTCTCAAGCAAAATCGGATGATATCGACCACTTAGGACAAAGAAGAGTTCGCTTTGTCGGGGAAATGTTGCAACAAAAAATTAGAACTGGGATGATGCAAATCAAAAGAAATATTCAAGATCGAATGTCAATTATCGATGTTGACACAGCGATGCCGGTTCAAATTATCAATCAACGTCCTCTTCAGGCCCGAATTAAAGAATTTTTTACCACAAACCAGCTTTCTCAGTTTATGAACCAAGAAAATGTTTTGGCCGAAATGGAACACATTCGTCTACTCTCTGCTTTAGGCCCAGGAGGCTTAACCCGAGAACGGGCAGGACTTGAAGTGCGTGACGTGCATCCTTCTCACTACGGGCGTGTTTGCCCGATTCATACCCCAGAAGGGCCGAACATTGGACTCATCGTCCACCTTTCAACTTACTCTCGAATAAATGATTTCGGGATTATTGAAACCCCGTACGTAAAAGTAAAAAATGCAAAAATTACCGGGGAGATTTCCTACTTGAATGCCCTTGATGAAGAAAAATGTAACATTGCTCATGCCGGAATTTCTTATGATGAAAACGGAGTGATCACTGAAAAAATGGTTGAAGCTAGAATCAAAAATAATCCAGGAATGGTTTCTCGAGATGAAGTTGATTTTATTGACGTAGCCGCAAACCAGGCATTTTCAATTGCTACTTCGATGATTCCTTTTTTGGAACACAATGATGCAAATCGAGCACTCATGGGAAGTAATATGCAGAAGCAAGCGGTGCCATGTGTGAGCCCAGAAGCTCCGCTTGTTGCAACAGGGATAGAAGAATTGGCTTCCCGTGATTCAGGACGATTGGTAATTTCCGAAGAAGAAGGAATAGTAACTTACTTGGATGCTAGAAAAGTAGTAGTTAAAGGGAAAAAAGAAATAACCTATCCGCTCATAAATTTCTTGCGGAACAACAACTTTTCAGCCTTTCACCAACGTCCATCAGTTAATATGGGAGACAAGATAAAGAAAGGTGATGTCTTGGCTGATACTACTAGTACGGTGGGAGGACAAGTTTCAATCGGACAAAATATTTTTGTCGCTTTCTTGTCCTGGTCCGGTTCAAACTATGAAGACGCCATTATTGTCTCAGAGAGGCTAGTAAAGAAAAGTAAATTTACCAGCATTTATGTGGAAGAATTTATTTGTATTGTTCGAGATACCAAACTTGGGCCTGAAATTACCACTCGAGATATTCCAAACGTTGGAGAAATAAAATTGAAAGATCTTGATGAAGACGGAATTGTTCGAGTCGGAGCCGAAGTTCGAGAAAATGATATCTTAGTAGGAAAAATTACGCCGAAAGGGGAAACGGAACTTACTCCGGAAGAGAGGTTGCTTCGCTCAATATTTGCCGAAAAAGCACGTGACGTGAAAGATACTTCGCTTCGAATGGAACACGGGAAAAGAGGGAGAATTATTGGAATTAAAATTTTCTCCCGAGACTTGGGACATACCTTGGAAGCAGGAATCATTAAAAAAATAGTGATTGAAGTTGCTCAAGTTAGAAATATTTCAGTCGGAGATAAACTCTCGGGTCGTCACGGAAACAAAGGAGTTATTTCTACAATCTTACCGGAAGAAGATATGCCTTATGGAGCAGATGGGACACCCGTTGATATTATTTTGTCACCGCTCGGGGTTCCTTCTCGTATGAACCTGGGACAGATTTTGGAAATGCATCTTGGAATGGCTGCCAACACTTTGGGCTATCAAGCGATCGTGCCTCCATTTTTGGGAGCACGACATGACGAAATAAAAGAAGAATTAAAAAAAGCTGGATTACCGGAAAATGGGAAAATAAAACTTTTTGACGGAAGAACCGGAGAATCTTTTGGGCAGGATGTAGCTGTCGGATATATGTATATGCTGAAATTGCATCACATGGTGGAAGACAAAATCCATATGCGTTCGATCGGACCGTACTCCCTTATTACCCAGCAACCACTTGGGGGTAAAGCTCAAGGAGGAGGGCAGAGATTTGGAGAAATGGAAGTCTGGGCCTTGGAAGGTTATGGAGCCGCGTATACTCTTCGAGAAATGTTAACTATTAAGTCTGATGATATCTTGGGTCGCTCTCAGACATTTGACCATATTATTAAAAATGAACCTATCAAATCACCAAATTCACCGGCTTCATTTAATGTCATGTTAAATTATCTTCGTGGACTTGCTTTAGATGTGAAATTGGAAAAAGGTTTTGATGGAGAATAATAATTAATAATATAAAAAAACATGAAAACTTTAAACACAACAGAATTTGATCATATTACGCTAAAACTTGCGTCACCGGAACAAATTAGAGAATGGTCTTATGGAGAGGTCACCAAACCGGAAACAATAAACTATCGTACAGGAAGATCGGAACGAGGGGGATTGTTCGACGAAAAGATATTCGGACCAGAAAAAGACTATGAATGTTATTGTGGAAAATATCGCCGAATCAGATACAAAGATATTATTTGTGAAAAATGTGGAGTAGAAGTTACTCGCTCGATTGTTCGAAGAGAGAGAATGGGTCATATTGAACTCGCGACTCCAGTTGCTCATATTTGGTTTTTACGAGGGGTGCCGTCTCGAATGAGTATTCTCCTCAATATTTCCGTCTCAGATCTTGAGAAGGTCATTTACTTTGCAGGTTATATCATTACGAAAGTTTACGAAGAAGAAAAAGATATCGTTATCCAGAATTTGGAAAAAGAATACAAAGCGAAAGTAAAAAACACCACTGATGAAGAAACAAAAGAAAAATTAAAGGCGCTTTTATCGAGCACCAAAAAAGAAATTGGTGAAATTTATGAAGGAAAAGTTTTGAATGAAATTTCCTTTCACCATTATTCTTTGAAATACGGAACATGTTTTGAAGCAAATATTGGAGCGGAAGCAATCTATTCAATCTTCAAAAATCTTGATTTGAATAAACTTAAAGTTCATACGGAAGCGATGCTTGAGAAAGCAAGTATCGTTGAAAAAGAAAAACTCCAAAAGAGGCTTTCGCTTATCCGAGCTATGATTTATGCCAATATTCGTCCAGAGTGGATGCTTCTAACCGCTATTCCAATTATTCCACCTGTCCTTCGTCCAATGGTAGCCCTTGATGGTGGACGTCATGCAACCTCCGATTTAAATGACTTGTATCGACGAGTAATAAATAGAAACAATCGTTTGAAAAAATTGAAGGAAATCAACGCACCAGATGTAATCTTGAGAAACGAAAAAAGAATTATTCAAGAAGCGGTTGATGCGCTTATCGATAACTCTATCGCAAAACAAAACGATAGTGTTGCAATGAGTCAATCCCAGAAGCGAGCCTTGAAATCGCTTTCCGATAACTTGAAATCAAAACAAGGACTTTTCCGTCAGAACTTACTTGGAAAACGAGTAGACTATTCTGGCCGATCGGTTATCGTAGTTGGACCACAACTCAAGTTAAATCAATGTGGACTTCCAAAGCATATGGCACTTGAGCTATTTCGACCATTTGTGATTTCAAAAATTTTGCAGACGGAAATTGCCTTTAACATTCGTGGAGCGAATAAATTGATTGAAGAGCAAATTCCAGAAGTTTGGGCAATGTTGGAAGAAGTAATTAAAGGAAAATACGTTCTTTTAAATCGTGCTCCGACCTTGCATCGACTTGGAATTCAAGCTTTCAACCCAGTTTTAATTGAAGGAAACGCTATTCAGGTTCACCCACTTGTTTGTCAGGCTTTTAATGCTGACTTTGACGGAGACCAGATGGCAGTCTATGTCCCACTTTCTGATGAAGCGCAATGGGAAGCAAGAGAATTAATGGCATCAAATAAGAATTTATTAAAACCACAAAATGGAGATCCGATAGTGCATCCTTCAAAAGATATTGTCCTTGGATCATATTGGATGACTAAATCAGTAGATGGTGAGCCAGGGGAAGGGAAATACTTCTCAAGCCCGAATGCCGCTGTTACTTCCTACGACTATGGAGTTGTCTCGCTGAGAGCAAAAATAAAAGTATTGGCAACTGATTCACCAAAATATAAGAAATTCAGTGAGGGGATGTTTGATACTTCTGTCGGAAAAATTCTTTTCAATAGTATCTTGCCTAGTGATTTTGCTTATGTCAGCGATGAAATGACCCAAAAGAGATTGTCGTCTTTGGTAGATGAACTTATCATGCATTACGGAGTCGACAATACTCCACCAATCTTAGACAAGATAAAAGAATTTGGGTACAAATATTCTACTGTTTCCGGAACTACTTGGGGGATAGACAACGTAAGAGTTCCCGAAGAAAAACCAAAGATTATTGCGGAAGCAAAAAAGTTGGAAGAAAAAGTTGTTTCCGAATGGAGCGACGGGCTACTTTCTGAAGACGAAAGATATCAGAAAATTATTGAAATTTGGACTCAGGCCAAAAAGGAATTGGAGAAAGTATTACCGAAAACTCTCGATAAAAACGGTTCAACTTATGATTTGTTTACTTCAAAAGCGAGAGGAGATATAACGAGTTTGCTTCAAATGACCGGGATGAAAGGGTTGATTCAAAACAACCAAGGAAAGATTTTGGAATTCCCAATTATTCCATGTTACCAAGAAGGGCTTTCTCCGATTGAATATTTCGTTACTACTCACGGTGCTCGAAAAGGTGCTTCTGATACTGCACTCAACACTGCGAAAGCAGGATACTTGACTCGAAGATTGGTAGACGTGGCACAAGATGTTGTAATTACTGAAGAAGATTGTGGAACAAAAGAAGGAAAAATCGTAAAGAGAGAAAATATTTCCGGGATAGAGATTCCTCTTTCAAAGAACATTCGTGGACGAGTGTTGGCCAGCGACCTAAAAGATAAAGATGGAAATACTCTCTATAAAAAAGGATTTTTAGTTACCAAAGAAGAAGCCTATAATATTGAAGGAGCTGGATTTACGGAAGTATTTGTTCGTTCTCCTTTGACTTGTAAGACAGTGCATGGGATTTGTCAGAAATGTTATGGACTTGATTTAGGGAGAAATCATTTGGTTGCCTTAGGCGAAGCGGTGGGGATTATTGCCGCTCAGGCAATCGGTGAGCCAGGAACCCAGCTTACTCTTCGAACTTTCCATGCAGGAGGAGTCGCAGGAACAGATATTACGACTGGGTTGCCACGAGTTGAAGAAATCTTTGAAAGACGTATTCCAAAAAATCCAGCGATTGTTTCCGAGACCGATGGAGAAATAATAGAAATTAAAGATAAGGAAGGAAAAGAAAAAATAATCAAATTATTATCTGATTCAAAAGCAGACGGAAAATCAAATGAAATGGAATACTTGGCACCATTCCGAAGAATGCCAATTGTGAAAGTTGGTGACCGAGTGAAAAAAGGAGATCTTTTGACAGACGGTTCGGCTGATATTGCGGAGATTTTCAAGTTTGGTGGCAAAGAAATGGTGGAAGAATACATCATTCGAGAAATAAACAAAGTTTATGAATTACAAAGTGCCTCTATTTCTCGCAAACACACCGAAATTATTATTCGTCAGATGTTTTCCAGAAGAAAAATTAAAGAGTCAGGAGAAACTAATTTCTCAAACGGGGACATCGTAGAAAATACTGCCCTGGTTGAAGAAAACGTAAGAGTTGCCGCCATCGGCGGGAAAGAAGCCAAAGGCGACACGGTCGCGCTTGGAATTACCGAAGTATCCCTTCGTACCAAGAGTTGGCTCTCTGCCGCTTCATTCCAAAACACCAATCGGGTTTTAATAGAAAACGCAGTAAAGGGTGGAGTAGATTATCTAAGAGGATTAAAAGAAAATGTAATTATCGGGCGATTAATTCCAGCTGGAACTGGATTCAAGAGTAAAGAGATTGTTTCGGAGTAAGAAGTCTAGAAAGTTATTTTCCCCGTTCATTCCTGAGCGGGGGAGGAGGTTCATTATAAAGTTATAAAAATATTTATCTATGAAAATCCAAAGCGGAATGAATTCTTCCGTTACAAAAATTAAGGAGCGGCTTTCGATTGAAGAGGTTGTTGAATCTTATCTGAAACTAGATAAAGCCGGTTCAAATTTTAGAGCCCGGTGTCCTTTTCACAATGAAAAAACTCCGTCATTTTTTGTTTCACCTGGCCGCGGGAGTTATTATTGCTTTGGTTGTGGAGCAAAAGGGGATATTTTCACTTTTGTTGAAGAGTTTGAGGGACTTGATTTTAAGGGAGCTCTAAAACTTCTAGCGGACCGGGCAGGAGTAGTGTTAGAGAAATTCAATAAAGAAGAAGAAAGTGAAAAAGAAAGACTTTATCGAGCAATGAAAGAAGCAGCTGATTTTTTTAAGAAAAATCTTTTAACAAAAAAAGAAGTTTTAGTATATTTGAAAGGACGTGGATTGGCCGACGCATCTATTACAGATTTCAATATCGGTTTTGCTAAAAATGACTGGCGGGAGCTGTTTTCTTATTTAAAGGAACGTGGATTCACAGATACTGATCTTGAGAAAGCCGGCTTAGCTAAAAAAACTGAAAAGGGGTACTACGACCGGTTCCGGGACAGAATAATGTTTCCGATTGCCGACTCGGGTGGTAGAATTATCGCTTTCTCTGGCAGATTATTTACCGACGACGGAAAATCGGCAAAGTATCTTAACAGTCCCGACACTCAAATTTTTTCCAAATCATCAATATTGTATGGACTCGATAAAGCGAAAGAATCAATTCGGAAAAACAATTTTTCAATTCTAGTCGAAGGGCAATTTGATTTAGTTTTGTCTCATCAAGCCGGGTTTCGAAATACCGTGGCAACTTCGGGAACTGCCTTAACTGATTCAACCATTTCAAAAGAAAATGTAGTTTCAAATTTGGGATTAATTCGCCGGCTCTCTCCAAACATTGTTCTTGCTTTTGATGCCGACAAGGCAGGGATAAATGCTTCCAGTCGAGCCAGTAAGATTGCCTTATCCCTTGGGATGGATGTGAAAGTAGCATCTTTGCCTGACGGAGTTGACCCTGCGGACTTAATTTCAAAAGAAGGACCAGATTCTTGGCATGGAGCCATCAGAACATCAAAACACATAATAGAGTTCTTATTAGAAAAAATATTAAATAAAAACGAAAAAGATCCGAGATATATAGGAAGAGAAATAAAAGAAAAAATATTGCCGTATGTTGACGCCATAGACAGCTCCATAGAAAAAGCACATTTTATTAAAATGATTAGTGATAAGACTCAAATTCCCGAGGAAGCTTTAAAAAATGATTTAAAGAAAGTGGAGCAGGAATCAAAATATGAAAAAAATGAAATAAAAATAGCGAAAGAGTCTGGTAATAAAACATTTAGAAAAGATTATATAGAGAAAAGGTTGTTGGGGATTATTTTGTGGCAAAAAAATGTTACTACTCCACTATTGGATGTTTTGCCTATTTTAAAGGAACTTGCTGAAATTTTAAAAACGACTTGTGACGAAATTTTAGAAAAAACAAAAGATAATAGTGAAGATTTGATTTTTGAAGCAGAAGTTTTTTACGGAGAAGATGTTGATTTAAGAAAGGATGTTCTAGAGCTGTTGGGGAATCTTAAAGAAGAGTCTTTGAAAGAAGAATTGTTCAAAAAAATGATGGAATTACATCTTGCAGAAACTGAGAAAGACAAGGAGAAATCGAGCCAAGTGTTAACCGAAATCAATGAAATTAATAATAAGATTCAATGTATTAAGAGTGGTCGCATTAAAAGTTAGTATTAAATAGTATGAAGAAGAAAATAAAAGTAAAAAAAGGTAAAAGCGGAATGATAAATATTAAGAAGAAAAAATTAGTAAAGAAAGTAGTTTTTAAAAAAAAGATTGAAAAGAAAATCGTAAAAAAGGGAGCAGCGAAGAAACCAGGTACCGGAAGTAAAAAAACCGAAGAACTGAACCGTTTGGCGGACGAACTTGTTGCCAAAGGACACAAAAGAGGTTTTATTACTTACGACGAAATACTCAAAACTTTTCCTAATATTGAAAACGACATTTTATTTTTGGATGAACTTTATGAAAAATTTACCGTGGCAGGAATCGATGTATTAGAGGGGGGGAATCTACTTAATTTGGACAATGACCTAAACGGAATAGATTTGAATAAGTCCACAATGCATGATTCAATCCAGATGTATCTGAAAGAAATTGGGCAATATCCTTTGATTTACGCAAGCGACGAGAAAGACTTAGCAAAAAGAATTGAGCAAGGAGACATTGAAGCAAAAAATTTACTTGCTAGGGCAAACTTACGGTTAGTTGTTTCTATCGCTAAAAAATATGTTGGGCGCAGTGCCAATCTAACTTTACTAGATTTGATTCAAGAAGGTAATTTGGGTTTATTTAAAGCGGTTGAAAAATTTGATTGGACAAAAGGTTATAAATTCTCAACCTATGCCACTTGGTGGATTCGTCAGTCTATCACTCGTGCCCTAGCTGACCAATCCCGCACAATCCGTATCCCGGTTCATATGGTTGAGACGATTTCAAAATATAAGCAAATTCATCGAAGGCTTTCACAGGATTTGGGCCGCGAACCACTTTCAGAAGAAATTGCCACCGAGATGGGAGTGCCAGTTGAAAAAATTCACACAATTGAAAATATTTCTCAAGAAACAATTTCTCTTGAGCAGCCGGTGGGAGATGATGATGACAAATCAACTTTGGAGAACTTTATCCCAGATGATAAAATTTTACGTCCTGACCAGGAATCTTCCCGCCGAATTTTAGCAGACCAGATCAGAGAAGTATTAAACGAGCTGAACCCAAAAGAAAGAAAAATTCTTGAAATGCGTTATGGGTTGGTGGACGGGATTCAACACACTCTAGAGAGGGTAGGGGAAGAATTTCAAGTGACACGAGAACGGATCCGTCAGATTGAAGCAAAAGTTCATGAGAAACTCCGACAACATGAAAAAATTGCTAGATTAAAAAATTACTTTGATTAACTAAAATTTTTTATTTTTTGCAACAAAAAATCCTCAGTCTAAGACTGAGGATTTTTAAGGTGACCAATAAAATTTATTTTAAAGCAGCTTCTATCTTTGGGGCTACTATGGTTAGTGGTTGGGCTCCATCAATGGTTTCTACAATATTTCCATTTACCAAGATATATCCTTTTGGGGTTCCTTGAACACCCGCTTTTTGTCCTGCCTCAGTGGTAGAATCATTAACTGCCTTTTCATATTTTTTAGACTCAAGACATTGATTGAAAGTAGTTGTATTTAATCCGAGTCCTTTGGCAAATGATTCTAGGTTTGGAACAGAAAAGGCACCTTTGTTTTCTCCATTCTGATGAGTGAAAAGGTAGTTGTTGTATTCCCAATATTTGCCTTGGTCTCCAGCGCACCAGCTTGCTTCTGCGGCGTCAATTGATTCTTCCCCTAAAAATGCAAAATCCCGATAAACAAGTTGAACCTTTCCGGTGTTCACGTATTGACTAATGATTGGTTGCTCTGTTTCTTTATAGAATTTTCCACAAAAAGGGCACTGAAAATCAGCGTATTCTACTATGGTAACTTTTGCATTTAGATTACCAAGAGTGTGGTCTTGGGCCGACACCGGGGCTATGATTGGAGCTGTCTGAATATTTGCAGCCTGATTTTTGTCTGTAGTCGGTTGGACGGATGGTGTTTTCCCTCGAAGTAGAATTGCCCCTGCAATAATCACTCCTACGATTAGAATTGCCCCGGCAATCTGGCTTGTATTTATTTTATTTTCCATATTTATAATGTTTGTTATTCAGCCGTTGGCTGAGGTCTGCCCGGGCGACAGTCGGGCCTTTTTGTAATATCGAGAGTATAACATTTTTTCATAGTATGGTATACTCCTTTTAGGTCTTATAAAAATTATTAATTAATAAT
>CAIQAL010000032.1 GCA_903869825.1 uncultured bacterium | reverse complement strand
GTCCACCACCAAGAGCCTTTTCTTAAGGTTTTTTCGGACAGCGGTCCAAATATAATGCATTACGATATACATCGCTACTGGTTTAAGCTCGTCTTCCATATCTCGAACAGAAAAGACCACAAATTTTTTGTTGATATCCACGTTTGATGGTTTATTTAAGAAAGTGGACCAAGAACCTTTGGTATATTTTACTAATCTTTGCATTATAGAGTCACTTCCCTCCATCCCAGCCAAGATCATTTCAAAATCGGACAAGAGAGGTGGTTCAATATTGGAAAAGTCCGAATCCGGAGTGATGTCTTTCATTGCATAGGTTTCGGAGATTGCCCTATCTACCAAGGAATCCTCCGATGGGGTTAGCCCCCCAAGCATCAAGCGGAAAAGACCAACCAGGTTTATGATGTTCGAACGGAGCACGTCTTCCGCGGTTTCGTCTTCGCGGGGTATTGGCAAATCGAATGGATTGATGTGGTGATCGGAAGAAAGTGAAATATTAAAATATCGTCCACCCACCACTTCTGTTAGGTACTCGTACTCTCTTTCCGGGTCGATTACGATTACGTCTGTGTCAAACATTAAAGATCTCAAAATTTCTAGTTTTGTGGCATAAGATTTTCCAGAACCAGACTTGGCAAAAGTTACTGAGTTGTAGTTTTCAAGCGAAAATCTATCAAAAATAACGAGACTTGAGTTGTGTCTGTTTACGCCGTAAAGGATTCCCTTGGTGGAAGTAAGGTCAAAAGAAACAAAAGGGAAAATACTGGAGAGGGGCTCAGAATTGAGCTTTTGATGAATGTTTAGTAGGTCTGTGCCAGTTGGGATAACGCTTTTAAAACCTTCTACTTGTTGAAAGAGGGCGGGTTTGATGTAAATCAGCTTTGATTCAAGAATAGATTTTATTTCATTTTCAACTTTAAACAGTTCGAGCTCATTGTCGGCATAGATAGTAATATAAATTCCGACGTCAAACATTTTTTCTTGGGCCTGAATCAAGTTGTTTCGGAGATTTTCAAGGTCTTCGTGTGCGGTGTCCAGCATTGGGTCACGGACCATTCCTTTTGATTCCCGGACGCTTATTTGACTTTGGACTTCGGCTACTTTTTTTTGGAATTGACGCAAGGCGATCGAAGTATCAATCGGATGAATGAAAATGGATACGTCAAAAATTTTATCCAAATTAATAATTGGAGAAAACCAGTTATCCGACAAAAATCTCGGGTAAGAAATTATAAAAAATGTTCTAGCGATTTTATCTCCTAAGTTTATTGATTTTGGCTCAACTTTTAGAGCGGAAGGAGCAATGATGTCTTCGAGTTCTAGTTTGGCTGATTCATAGATTTCCTCTGGCAACACAGCCAAAACAGATGGATTTACTCCACCCTGTTTTTTTTCTTCCGTTTTCTTTTTGAATAATGAATCAAGTAGTGACATATATTTATTGTTCTAGTTGTATTTTCCCTTCAAGCTCTCCAGGGTTGAATACTTTGTAAAATGCTTCGACAACTTCTTCTGTTCCAAGTTGGACTGCTTTGATTCCACAACGGGCAAGTCCTTGTTCTATTACGCTCACTCTCTGATCAAGTTGGGATCTTTTTTCTTCAAAATCAAGTTCGGCTTCTTTTTTTATTGCTTCTTTGTTTCTCTTTTGGAACAAACCTTTGAGCAATCCGGCGTCAGATCGAAGAGTAGTATGAGTATAAGGCACGACCACAAAAAATGTTTTTGTCATAATCGCGGTTGAGTCGGTAAAATCTTTAATGAAACCGATATATTCCCGGGTTTGTAGTTTGAGTAATGGTTCATTTTGAACCTTGATTCTATTTTCAAGTAGTAGTAAATACGGTCGGATATCAAGCCGTCTTGACTGGATTGAAATCTGAACTGAAAAGTCGAGAGTATTTAAAAAGTTCTGGAATTGCATAATAGTGGCTCTTTGCTCTTCTGCCGATTTGAGAGATAGGTTGGTAGAGTTAGCAAGAACCACCGCTCGAAGACCACCATCTTTTAAAACGACGATTCCATCACGAACCTCTTTGATTGGGACAAACTCTTGAGTTGCTTTTGCTTTTAAGGCCATAATTTATTTTTCGTCTTTTTCATTTTCGCTCTTTTTTAAATCTAACACATCCAGGCTCCAGGCCAAATCTTTTAATTTACTGCCAGTTAGTTTTACCTGCTCTCCGCTTTCGCTGTTTTCTTTTTCCGGGGTAATTTTTTTTGTTACTTTGATTGTTTTTCTTTTCCAGATGTACAATTTGTCCTGCATCAGGTATTTTAATCCAGACTCGAGCAT
>CAIQAL010000031.1 GCA_903869825.1 uncultured bacterium | reverse complement strand
TAGTTTGTAAACCTAAGACACCACTAGTTGGTGTTTCAAACCAAGCTTGAGTCTGTGCTCCTTTTGGATTTACAGATCCGGTCAATGTAGCTCCAGTTTGAGTTATCTGGGTTGCGGAGGCAGTGACGATCAAAGGGGAGGTGGAAATAGCAATTGGTAGCGGTTTTGGATTTACAGTTGCCATTGCAAAAGCGGTTGGAATTATAAAAAATCCTAAAATTGTTGCTCGCAATATTAATTTTTTGATATTTGTTTTCATTTGTGTTTTTAGCTTATTTTATAAGGTCATTCTACTCGTATTTAGTTATATAGGGTATTTTATCATATCAATATCTAAAAGTCAAGTATTAGGTTGACAAATAAGGGTTAATATGATACTCTACCATAGTAATATTCTCTGAAAAAAAAATAACCACCAAATCAAATAAAACATGAAAAAGTTTTACGTGCTTACAATAGCCTTCTTGGCTATGTTGTCTGGATTAAGCGCCCAGAATTGCGACTCTTTGGTTGGAGTTTCTCTTGTTGATTCCGTTACCACAACTACCAATTCTGCTGTTGTGTACACGCGGAATTCGATTACTGACACGGCTTCCTTCTTTGTCGAGTACGGCAAAGCAACGGTTGGTTTTACCAACGTATCCACCCAACATCTGGCCCCTCAGGGTCTTGATACAATAAATATACATTTGTTGGCACTTGAAGCCAATACAACTTATTTTTTAAAAACTCACTTTTTGGGTTCTTCGCTTGAAAGTGAAACAGCAACGTTTGCGACCTTATCAGTTCCTCTCTTCCCAACAATTGATTCGGTCCGGATTGACTCCGTGTCAATTGTGGAAATTAGCTCAGTGAGAATACACATGCATTACTACAATGCTGTTGGAGACTCACTGTTTTACTACAGATATAACTACGGAGTGAACGTGAACGATAACAACACCGGTCCTCGTCATGTAACTGCCGGAACTGACACTACAAGTCTGTTAATAACTGGATTGTTACCGGGGACAACCTATCAGTTAGATGTGTTGTTCTATTATCCCGTTGTGTTGACAAGTCCCGTGGTAACTTTTACCACTGAACTTATTATAGACAACATTCAACAAAAATCAGAATCGGCAGTTATTATATCGGGAGAACCGATTAAGGCATACTCTCTCACAGGAGTTTTGATTTCAAATGGGATAGCAACCAGAAACTTGACCAGAAATGAGGTCTACGAAATTTCCACGTTGTTTAAAAACATACGCCCTGGCGTATACATTTGGAAGAGCAGAAACTTAGCAAGAAAATTTATTGTAAGATAGATTTTCTTGATGATAAAGAATTTTAAGCCGCGATCTAAAAAGATCCGGCTTTTTTTTATTTGCTATTTTTATGTTTTTATTTTATAACTATATTGTCTTGTGTTGGGTAACTACCCTATAATTTTCGTTATGGGGAGGAAAGTCCGAACACAGCGAGTCCTGATTTATATCGGGATGGGAATGGTAGCGGGTAACGCCCGTCGGGAGCAATCCTTGAGGTGCGAACAGAGACGGCTTAAATTGAAAAGTTTAGGCCACTCAAAGAGAAATCTTTGAGTGAGTCTTATAGTAATATAGGATATGAAACGGCTAAATCCTTACCTCTGTGCAAGATCGTGTCCCAAGAGCAATCGAGGGAAGAATCGCTTGAGCCCACAAGTAATTGAGGGCCTAGATAAATGGTTATCTCTCACTTTGTGAGAAACAGAATTCGGCTTATAGACACAAGATAAAAAATGAAAAATCCTCTCCTAAAGAGAGGATTTTTCTGTATTTAGAAGAAAAGCTTGCTTTTTTATTTTAAGTATGCTATACTCTACTTGTGAGTGTGAGGTAAGACTCGCATTAATCGTGAACAACATAAGTGCCGCAAGAAACGCCTTCGGGCGTTTTTTGTTTGTCCCGAATGGCGTGTCCATCCTTTACAACAATATGTTGGAAATTTTGTATTTTTTAAAAATGTAGTACTCTTAATTAGTACAACCTATGGATAGAAAAATTTTCAAAATTAAAAGTGACTTTAAACCGGAAGGAGACCAGCCGAAGGCTATTTCGGAGCTCCTTCAAGGTCTAGAAAAAGGGATAAGGAAACAAACTCTACTTGGAGCTACCGGAACTGGGAAGACTTTTACCATGGCAAATGTAATTGCCTCATATAACAAGCCAACCCTAGTCATTGCCCACAATAAAACTCTGGCAGCGCAATTGGCTCAAGAGTTTCGGGAATTTTTTCCTGATGCAGCTGTGCATTACTTTGTTTCCTATTATGATTATTATCAGCCAGAGGCATATTTACCAATAACCGACACTTATATTGAAAAAGATTCTCAAATTAATAAAGAAATAGACCGCTTACGCCATGCCTCAACTCAAGCCTTACTTATGAGGCGAGATGTGATTATTGTTGCTTCAGTTTCTTGTATATATGGGCTCGGGTCTCCGGAAGAATACGAAAAAGTAAATTTGAAAATGGCGATTGGAATGGAGATAGGTCGAGTTCCTTTGATGAAAAAATTAATTGAAATTCATTTTGAAAGAACCAATGCTGATATTAATCCGGGTACTTTTCGTTCAATTGGACAAAAGATTGAGGTGATGCCTATTTCCGAAACATTTGTATACCAAATAGAATTTCTTGGGAATAAGGTTTCAAGAATTGCGAAAGTAGATCCGGTTTCTTCACTGGTACTAAAAGAAGAGGAAAATATTTATCTTTTCCCGGCAAAACATTTCATCACCGAAGAGGGTCAAAAGAATCGTGCGTTAAAATTAATTCGGGCCGAACTGAATCAACAATTGAAAAAGTTTGAGAAAGAAGGAAAATTATTAGAAGCAGAGAGAATTAAAAGAAGAACAAATTATGATTTGGCGATGATTCGAGAAGTGGGTTATTGTAGTGGTATTGAAAACTACTCGAGACATTTATCCGGGAAAGCGGAAGGTGAACCACCTGAAACATTATTGTCCTATTTTAAAAAAGATTTTCTAACTATTATTGATGAATCGCATGTGACCCTGCCTCAACTTCGTGGAATGTATGCGGGTGATGCCTCTCGAAAGAAAACTTTGGTGGAGTTTGGTTTTAGATTACCAAGCGCGAAAGACAATCGACCTCTAAAATACCCTGAGTTTGAAGAACGAATTGGGCAAGTAATTTATACCTCGGCCACTCCGGCCGATGAAGAAAGAAAAGAAAGCGGTCGAATCGTAGAGCAGATAATTCGACCTACTGGTTTGATTGATCCGGAGGTAATTGTGCGGCCGGTAAGCGCTGAAGTGAACAGCGGGAATCCTTATCCTGGCCAAGTTCAGGATTTTATAGCCGAAGCAGAACGAACAATTAAAAAAGGTTTTCGGGTGTTGACCACTACTCTAACCAAAAGAATGGCAGAAGATTTATCGGTGTATTTGAAAGATAAAGGAATCAAAGCGGAATATTTGCACAGTGAAGTAAAAACAATTGAAAGAATTCAAATTTTGACTCAACTCCGAAAAGGGGAGATTGATATTTTAGTGGGAGTAAATTTACTCAGAGAAGGATTAGACTTGCCGGAAGTTGCTTTGATTGGAATTCTAGATGCCGACAAGGAAGGATTTTTGCGTAGTAATACTTCTTTGGTCCAGACTATTGGGCGAGCGGCCCGAAACGTGGAGGGAAAAGTTATTTTGTATGCCGACCACATGACCGGCTCAATGGAATATGCCATAAGCGAAACTAACCGTCGCCGTGCCATACAGATGGCTTACAATAAAAAGAATAGGATTACTCCGAAAACGATTATCAAAAAAATAAAAGACATCACGGAAGAATTGGAAGACAAGCATGAAAAAACTGTCCGGGCAGAGATTGGGCTCGACGTGGAACTTTTTAGAAAGACAATGTCGAGAGAAAAAAAGTATGGCAAGACAAAAAGTAAACTTTCCGACCAAGAATGGAATGACCTGATTTACGAAAAAATAATCAAAATGAAAGAAAAAGAAATGTCTCGTGCGGTGAAAGAACTTGATTTTGAAACTGCCGCTATCCTACGAGATGAAATTATCGTCTTAAAAGAAAAAACAGAAAGAGAAAATAAATAGTTTTTGTCAAATTAAGATTTTTGTGCTATACTATAGTTAGTTGAATATTGAGCTACACCCCCTATAAGGAAGTGGGGTGCAAATTTCGTTGTAATATGTAATATAAGGATGAAAGAGAAAAACGTAGACAAATTAATAGTAAAAGGAGCCCGAACCCACAACTTAAAGAATATCAATGTGGAAATGCCTCGCAATAAAATGGTGGTAATTTCAGGAGTATCAGGGTCCGGGAAATCGTCCCTTGCTTTTGATACAATCTTTGCCGAGGGTCAGAGGCGTTACGTGGAAAGCTTGTCCGCTTATGCTCGTCAATTTTTAAATCAAATGGCTAAGCCCGATGTGGATGAAATCACCGGACTTTCTCCCGCGATTTCGATTGACCAAAAATCTCGTTCAAATAATCCTCGCTCGACTGTGGCGACTATCACTGAAATATACGATTACTTGCGGGTGCTCTATGCCCGTATCGGCCGACCTCATTGTCCGGTGTGTGGTGATGAAATAAAAAAACTTTCCAACGAACAAATCTTGAATTTTATTTTTGATAAGATAAATGATCATTTTTCACTCAAGGGTTCAGCAAAAGGAAAAAGAAAAGTTTTAGGAATCGAATTTGACGAAACTCCGGTGACTATTTTTTCGCCGATGGTCCGAGGCAGAAAAGGGGAATACTATCAATTGCTTTATGATTCACTCAATAAAGGTTTTCAAAAAATAAGGCTGGATGGAGAAATGAAAAATTTACGCGACCGAATTGAGCTTTCTAAAAATAAAAAGCACAATATTGATCTACTAGTCGATACATTTTCAATGCATGAATTCAAGGATAGTTTAGACGATGCCCGAATGCGACTTTCCGAAGCAGTAGAGCTTGCCATTGCCGAGTCTGATGGACTTGTGACAGTATCCTTCAATGAGAAGGAAGAATTTTTAATGTCGACAAAATTTTCTTGCCCGAACGACGGTTTTTCATTCCCGGAAATTGAGCCGAGACTTTTTTCTTTTAATTCTCCATACGGTGCCTGTCCTGCTTGTAATGGTCTTGGGCTGAAAGATTTTTTTGGAGATGAAACTTGTGAAGTTTGTCACGGTGCACGCTTGCGACCCGAAGCCTTAAATGTTTTTTTGGGCGACAAAATAAATATTGTAAATATTACCGGGCTTTCAATTGAAAAAGTTGCAGACTTTTTTATCGAACTTAAACTAACGGAGCAGGAAAAAGAAATTTCAAAAGTAGTAATAAAAGAAATCGAGGCCCGGATTCAATTTTTGTTAAATGTTGGGCTCAATTATCTTTCGCTCGATCGAAAGGCGAGCACTCTTTCGGGTGGAGAAGCTCAACGTATCCGTTTGGCCAGCCAATTGGGTTCCAGGCTTGTTGGGGCGCTTTATGTGCTTGATGAGCCTACAATTGGGCTCCACCAGCGGGATAATGAACGACTTATCAAAACATTGCACAATCTTCGTGATTTAGGAAATACTATTTTAGTGGTCGAACACGACGAAGACACGATTTTTGCTTCGGATTACATTGTGGACATTGGTCCAAAAGCAGGGATTCACGGCGGAGAAGTAGTTGTTTCAGGTTATTTGGATGACTTGATTTCAGCCAAAACGAATCCTTCCAAATCTCGCACCTTGGCGTATCTTCGAGGGGAAGCAAAAATTCCTGTACCCGATAATCGACGGGATAAAAATAAAGGGGCACTGAAAATTATCGGAGGGAAAGTTTTTAATATAAAGAATATGGATGTTGAAATTCCACTTGGTAAAATGGTGACCATTACCGGAGTGTCTGGAAGTGGAAAGTCGTCTCTCATGTATGAGATTTTGTATAAAAATTTGCAAGGACGTTATGACCGGAAATATCGAACGGCCAAGATTTATAATTGTGCCTCATTCACTGGGACAGAATATTTATCACGGGCGATTTTGATTGACCAATCTCCGATTGGTCGCACTCCTCGCTCAAACATTGCTACTTACACCGGTTCGTTTACTCATATTCGGGAATTATTTGCTGCATCAAGTGAAGCGAAACTGCGAGGTTGGAAAGCAAATCGTTTTTCTTTTAACGTGAAAGGTGGACGCTGCGAAGCATGTGAAGGCCATGGGGAAATAGCGGTTGAAATGCATTTTTTACCTACCGTGTATGTTACCTGTGATGTTTGTAATGGAAAAAGATTTGATAAAGAAACCTTGACGATCAAATACAAAAAGAAGAACGTTTTTGAAGTTCTCCAGATGACGGTGGAAGAAGCAATCAAATTCTTTGAAGATATTCCGGAAGTTTACGACCGACTCCGAACTTTGATGGATGTTGGTTTGGGGTATATCAAACTTGGACAATCTGCCACGACGCTTTCGGGTGGAGAAGCCCAGCGAGTAAAAATTTCTTCAGAACTTTACCGCCCTCATTTGGAAAAGACTATTTATTTACTCGACGAACCGACAGTTGGACTGCATTATGATGATGTAGCAAAACTTTTGGAGGTTTTGAATAAATTAGTAGACAAAGGAAATACTGTCGTTTTGATTGAGCACAATATGGATATCATAAAAAATTCTGATTACATTATTGATATCGGGCCTGAAGGAGGAGAAAGCGGAGGGCGTTTGGTGGCAAAAGGTACTCCGGAAGAAGTAGCAAATAATCCGAAAAGTTATACTGGAAAATACTTAAAAAAAGAACTACGTAAATAGAGTTATAATGTGGTTATGCAAGTATATGACTTGAAAAAATTTAAGTTGGCTGATAAGCCTGGAGTGTATTTCTTCAAAAAAGGGAAAACTATTCTTTACATTGGGAAAGCCACTTCCTTGCGCGACAGGACTCGGAGTTACTTCAGTAAAGATTTGATCGTTACTCGGGGGCCGATGATTTTGGATATGGTCGTCCAAGCAGACAAGGTAGACTGGCAAGAAACGGACAGTGTTTTGGAAGCACTTATCCTTGAAGCAGAGCTGATAAAAAAACATCTACCGAAATACAATGTACGAGAGAAAGACGATAAGTCTTGGAATTACGTTTGCATTACAAAAGATAAGATTCCTAAAATAATGATTGTTCGTGGTAGGAATTTAAAAAAAGAAAATTTTCAAGCAAATTACGGTCCTTATACAAACGGGGGACAGCTAAAAGAAGCGATGAAAATAATTCGACGTATTTTTCCTTATATTGATGCGCAGTCTTCAAAGAAAAATAATATTACCTTTTATCACCAACTTGGGTTAACCCCGGATGGGATTTTGGAGTATAAAGAAAATATCAGAAATTTAAAATTATTTTTTCAAGGCAAAAAGAAAAAGATAATTCAAAACTTTAAAAAAGAGATGATGGTATGTGCAAAAAAAAAGGAATTTGAAAAAGCGCACGAAATAAAAAACAAAATTTTTGCCTTGGAACATATTAACGATATTGCTTTAATAAAAAATGAAAATAGTTACACTTCTTCCAATTTTTCGTATCTGCACCCTTCCCCGAGTACGGGGTGGAACCCTCGGGAGCAAAAAAATAAAAGGGGCTTAATTCGAATAGAAGCTTATGATATAGCTCATATGTCAGGCAAAAATATGGTTGGAGTGATGACAGTGCTTGAAGACGGAGAAATGGCGAAAAGAGAGTACAAGAAATTCATTATCAGAACCCAAAGTGGCAGTAACGACACGGGGGCGCTCGAAGAAGTGATGTCGCGTAGATTTCGGCACCTGGAATGGGGATTACCTTCGCTCGTGGTGGTGGATGGTAGTATGGCCCAATTAAATGTGGCTAGTAGGGTTTTAAACAAATATCAATTAAAAATTCCAGTTGTAGCGGTGACTAAAGATGATCGACATAAGGCAAGTTCAATCACTGGAGAGGAAAAAATAATCAGGCAGTACAAAAGGGAGATTCTACTTGCCAACAGTGAATCTCATCGTTTCGCCATCAAATTCTATCGTTCAAAAAGCCGAAAAAATATGCTAAAATAAACGCCTATGAATGTTCTAAAACTATCATCAGAAACAAGCTTAATTCAGAAAAAAGATTTTCTTCGAGAAATGGAAAAATTAAATCCATATTTCCTTCATTTACAGAAATTTGTTTCGGGTGAGGGCTATTCCGAAAAGGAAGCATCACTTAATTTACCGAAAGATGAAATCTTGTTAAACAATATTTTTAAAACGATCAAAGATTTAAGACCCGATAAATTAAAATATGTGGTGGTGATAGGGATTGGTGGGTCAAATTTAGGCACAATGGCAGTCTACGATGCGTTGTTAAAGAAACTACCTTCAGGAGAAAAAAAGCCAAGACTTATTTTTTTGGATACTAACAATGCTGAGGCTCTTTCCCAAACTATATCTCTAATAAAAAATGAAATTAATCTTTCAGAAGAAATAGTGGTAAACATTATCAGTAAATCAGGTGGAACTACTGAACCATTGGTAAATTTTGAGATAATTTATGATGCATTGCTTGCAAAATTTTCAGGTAATAAAAATGCCTTGTTTAGACAAATTGTGGTGACTACCGACGATGGTTCGAAATTGTCCGAAATAGCTAGTAGCCTTGGCTTTAGGATGCTTATGATGCCGAAAAAAGTGGGAGGTAGGTTTTCAGTTTTTTCTGCGGTAGGTCTTTTCCCACTTTGCCTGGCTGGAATAGACATTAAGGAATTACAAAGAGGAGCGAAAGAAATGATCGAGGAAGGGATTTTAAACAATGAGAACAATCCGGCTTTAGTCGGAGCAGTAATCTTGTACTTACATTCACTGAGCGGAAAAAATATAGTAAATACTTTTATATTTAATCCGGAACTCGAATCATTTGGAAAATGGTACCGACAACTTTTGGGGGAAAGTCTCGGGAAAGAACTTAACCGAGAGGGGGAAGAGGTGCGCATAGGGATTACCCCGATTACTTCGATCGGTTCCACTGATTTACATTCCATGCTGCAATTATTTTTGGGCGGGCCGAATGATAAATTTACTGTTTTCGTACACTCTCTCTCAAATTCAGGTGTTTCCGTTCCCAAAGATATTATCTTCAAAGATATTCTTCCAATCATTGCCGGGAAAGAAGTAAATGAAGTAATGCGAGCGATTTTGAGTGGAGTCCAAATCACATACCAGAAACAAAAATTAGCCTACTTGGACTTAGAAATTAAGGATATTTCAGCTTATTCTTTAGGGGCGCTTCTTCAGTTAAAAATGATTGAGACAATGTATCTGGCAGAACTTTTTAATATTAATGCTTTTGATCAACCAAATGTTGAAAGTTATAAATTAGAAACTAAGAAAATTTTAGAACAAAAATGAGACCAAAAAATTTAAAAACAAAAATATTTTTAGATAGCTGTGATCCAGCCGAAACAAAAGAGGTAATTTCTATTTTAGGTTTTCTTGACGGGCAAACGACGAACCCGACTTTAGTAGCCAAAAATCCTTATGCCAAGGAACGATTTATACAAGGGGAAAAGTTTAGTAAAGAAGAAATTTTTATTTTTTACAAAAAGATGATAAAAGAAATTGCGGGATTGATTCCAAAAGGCTCTGTCTCGATTGAAGTATACGCAGATGAAGAAACAACAACTGAAGAAATGTTCGCGGCTGGGAAGGAAATGTTTACCTGGATTCCGAATGCTCAAATCAAATACCCGATTATTCCGGCCGGTCTCGAGTCAGCCAAGAGAAGCATCCAAGAAGGAATGCGAGTGAATATGACTCTTTGTTTTAGTGCTGAGCAAGCGGCCGCAGTGTACGCAGCAACAGCTGGAGCAAAAAAAGGAGATGTTTTTGTTTCTCCTTTTCTCGGTAGGCTTGATGATATTGGAGAAAACGGGATGTCTTTGATTGAAAATATTATTAACACTTACAAAAAAGGAGACGGTCATACGGAAGTACTCGCAGCTAGCGTCCGAAACATGAATCACTTTCTGGCTTCTTTGGCCCTTGGGGTAGATATTATTACGGCGCCGATTTCTATTTTGAAAGAATGGGGGAACATGGGGACGCCGATACCGGAAAAATTCAGTGACTATAATTTTTCTTCTTTAAAGAATATTCCATTTGAAGAAATTGATTTAAAGAAAAATTGGAAAGATTTTGATATCTCGCATAAGCTTACAGAGCAAGGGCTAAAAAAATTCGTTTCCGATTGGAATTCGCTAATAAAATAAAAAATATTTAGTTACCAAATCAAAGACTATTTCTTCTTTGCCTTTTTTGGTTTCTTTGCTTCTTTTTTTGGGTGACTGTTTCCTTTTGCCATAAAATTATTTTGTTAATTGAATAATAACTTAATTATAGCACAAACAATACCATTAAATAAAAAAAAGAGTCCTATCTTGTGATAGGACTCAAATAATTTAAGAATGAAATGAAATTTCATTCAACAGTTCGTGATTTACTGATTGTACTGTTGAAGTTGGTAGGAAAATTTTCTTTCCTCCGAATGAGGGCTTCAGACAACAACACTTTTTTTCGCATTGTTTTTTTGAAAGGTTGCTGATATTAACCACTAATGCACCTTTATCAGGCGCATATAATCCAGTGTATTCTCCAAAAGATTTTCCACCTATCAACATGATAAATGGGTAAGGAGTATCAGTGACATACGGGAAATACCTGGAATCAAGATGAATTTTTCTCTCATCTGAATGTCCTTCGCATTGCCAAACTATTCCTTCAGGTGGAATGTCTTGAATGAAATATGGATTACTCAGTATTTTCTCAGAACTCCCACATTTGAAAACAAGTTTCTCAACCTGAGAATCAATCGCCCCCCAAGCAAAGCATAGTACATTGAAATCATCAACTAATTTCAAGGAAAGTTTTTTTTCATTCAAATAGATTATCGGCATGATCAACCCGATTATTTGATTGAAAAATTTGATTTGAAATATCGCTGCACGGCTTGGATGAGGAATAATGCACTCTATTAGATAATATTCCTTTTGTACTTCGGCGACACTTTCATAAAAAGTTGATTTAGCTTTGTTGATTTTTTCCTTTTGTTTTTCCCCCCATTTTTTTACAAGTTCTCCATCTTTTCCTGTTCTTATTTGATACCCCGCTATAATAAATGCCCCGATGGATAAGATAATTTGAAGACACAAGATTGCCCAACCCGGCAGTTTGTAAATATTTAAGTACCAAATCAACACTATTACTCCCACTGGGAGAAGGAAAATCCAAGCCTGCCAAAAAATAACTATTGCTAGCCTAGCCAATGTTCTTTTTTTAGATGTTTTCATTTTTTTTTATTTAATTGAACAATAAGAAAATTATAAAATTTTCACACAAACCATCGAGTTGTTGTGAAAATTTTATAATCTCAAAAAGTCTCCTTAAATGATTTTAAAGAACAAATTTTATGAAAATTATTATATAATATTTCTCCGAATAAATCAAGGGTAAACAAAAAATTGTGGAGATTGACCGAAATCTACTGAACTCCGTTAAATCCTTTATTTATCAGTGGTATCAATTCTTTTCTGATCCAGAGAATAGTAACTTATACGCTTGAAACGTTTCATATTTTAATGATTTTGTAGATATTCTAAAAAATTATGAGGAGTTCAGTGATGAAGAGTCATTATTTGTTTGGAGTGTAGATAAAATGCAAGCTCCTATTTTAGGTTCAATAGATAACTGGCGCCCTTATAAAGAATATGGGGTTCCATATAAACAATTTTCTGACAAAGGAGAAAAACTTTTAGCTAAATGTTCCCCTTATTTAAAGGATTTATTTTCGGAAGTTTTTGAAGAAGGTAAACGCACTTACTATGATAGACCTTAAAGAAATTGTTCTGAATTACTTCTCTAGGTTCGAACTTGTGATAGAGTAGGGGAAATAACCACTACAAAATATGGCTTAAAAATGGATCCGAACTTGGGACGAAGCGGGAACTCCTTTAAAGGAAGTAAAATAATAAAGTCTAGACATGAGATTCAAATAGTGCAGACCTTCTTCGTTGGGATATGGCAGTAATGTTTGCAAGAAGTTATGTGCTTCAATTAAGCGATAATGTAAAAAGAAAGTTTGAACAAAAACGAAGAAATGGCGAATGGACTGGTAAAGCTCCTATTGGTTATAAAAATATTGGCGATATAAAAGGAAACAAAGATATAATCCTAGATTCAAACACTGCCCACTTAATCAGAAAAATGTTTGAGCTATATGCAACTGGAAATTATTCAACACTAACTCTAAGGACCGAAATGTCAAAAGCTGGATTAGATAGTAATGTCGGTAAGCCGTTGGCTTTAAGTATGGTTAGCCATATATTAAATAATCCATTCTATTACGGAGAAATGTTATCAAAAGGCAAAACATATCCGCACAAATATCAGCCAATAATAAGCAAACAGCTTTTTGAAAAATGCCAACAGATAAGAAAAGGCTGGGGCAAAAAACCATTTCAATACGCTTCAAAACCTTATATTTTTAGAGGATTGGTTCGATGTAAAAAATGCGGTTGTGCTATGAGTCCTGAAACTGCCAAAGGAAAGTTTATTTATTATAGTTGCACAAATGCCAAAAAAGACCTATGTGATAAGAAGATATACATACCAGAAAAAGACTTTTTAAAGCCCATATACAAGCTCCTAGAGGCATTTGAGAGCATACCACAAGCAAAGATAGACGAAATAGTTGAAGGACTTAAAAAATCAAATGAGGGCAAGGACTTATATCACAAAGAAGCTATAAGGGCTTTACAGCAAGAATACAACACTATTCAAGTAAGACTTAGCCGTCTTACTGACCTACTTCTTGACCAGAGTATTACTAAGGATGAGTATGATAAAAAGTTGAAAGAGATGAAAGAAAAACAGTATGATATCAACATCCAAATTGAGGACCATACTAGAGCAGATGAAAACTATTATATTACGGCTTCTACTGTGTTAAATCTAGCAAAAAATGCTTTTGAATTATTCAAAAGTTCTGAAGTCCCTGAAAAAAGAGCAATCCTGAATTACTTACTTCAGAACTGCGTTGCAAATGAAAATAAGCTAGAGTTTTCAATACGTTCTCCGTATAATCATATACTCACATTTGCAAATCAACCTAACTGGCTCCGGGGGTAGGGATCGAACCTACGACCAATCGCTTAACAGGCGACCGCTCTACCGCTGAGCTACCCCGGAATAGTATTATAGTATCAAAAAATACTGAAAAAACAAGTCTAAAGTGGGTTTTATAAAATTCTATTAAAAATACTAATTACTGGAAATAGAATATAATAAAGAAAATTAGGCTTTTTTATCTTAGAATTAAACAAAACTGTGTTGTTTTTCCATTTTATGAATATATTCATTAATCTTTTTACATCCTTAGGATCATTAAAAAAAACTCCTAATTCGGAATTCAAATCAAAAGAGACATAATCTAAATTCTGCGAACCGACCATGCCTTCATGCTCGTCAATAATCATTAGTTTTGCATGGTTCATTTCTTTTTCGAGGTAGATATTTATTCCCAATTTCGAAAGTTTGTTCATAAAAACATAATTAATTTTATCGATTAAATAATGATCAGTAAATTCTGGTACGATAACTTCGACATTCACCCCTCTCAGAACTGCCTGATGGAGTAAGGCTATCAGCCATCGTCGAGGCATAAAATATGGGGTTACCAGAAAAATACTTTTTTCCGCTTGGCCAATTTTTTTCTGATAAACCTTTTTGAAGTTGCCTTTCCTCCACATTGGAGAATGTTCCACGAGCCAAGAATGTATCAATGGAGCAAATATTTTTTTACTTTTTCTGTAATGTAAAACTGAGATATCTTTTCCTCCACATTTTGCATATGCCTTGGCAAAAGAGCTTAAAACAAAAGGAACAATTTTACCTCTTAGTTTTACTACCAAGTCATTCCATTCCATTGCACTTTGATGAAAATTTACTCCTCCTATAAATGCTATTTTTTCATCTACAATAAGAACCTTGCGATGAGTATGGTAAAAAAAATGACTAATGAAAAATAATTCAACTCCCGACCCCCGAAGTTCAGATATCGCTTTTTTACTCAAGTCTTTGCTTCCAAAAGAATCTAAAATCATTTTTACTTTAATTCCAGTCTTAGCTTTTTCCTTAAGAAGGGTCAAAAAATCAAAATCAATCATATCATCCTGGAAAATATACATTTCAAAATAGACTGATTTTTGGGCCAAAGAGAGGGCTTCAAACATTGCCTGCCATGATTTTTGAGAATTGGTGAAGAATCGGTAATTCATTTTGGATATTATACACTAAATAAAAGCTAAAAGGATTTGCATTTTAATTAAAATACGATAGAATACTTTCATCTGGGCCCTTAGCTCATCTGGCTAGAGCGCCTCATTTGCAATGAGGAGGTGGCAGGTTCGAGTCCTGTAGGGTCCACACTCTGAGAGTTTGTAACCACAAATTCCTCAAAAAGCTTTATGGCCGTTGGTATTTCTGCGGTTTGATAACCATTTTTTGGATCAAACGCTAATTTTTCGTCAAATACGAAAAAATAGAGCTTATGTTGTTCTTCGATTTCTAATTTTTTCCAAACAGCATAAGGGCTTTTCAGGAATCCCTTCGATTTACGAAGAGCGGTTCGATAAGGAACTGACGGGTCCATTTCGTTTAACGTTTTACCTCGCAACTCTTTCAATTCTCGCACAGCGTCTTCAATTTGAAGTTCATATACTTCACGCACTTGATCGTTCTTTGCTTTGCGTGCCACCACAGTCAGCTCATCAATGGTATTTCGCAATTCCTTTGACTTTTGGATGATGACTGACTCTTGCTTGTTTTGAGTACCCATTTCTTCTTTCCACGCTTTTTCAAAAACAATTTCAATGATTTTACCAACTTCCTTCCTTCCATCCACCAAGCATTTGCACTTTCTTTAATTTCCAGATCGCCGTTGTAAACATCCTTAATTATAAAAGCAACACCTTCTTTTTTCTCAGCTTGTTTTTGAATAAAGGGTCCATCTAATATGCCCAGTCTTCTTTTGCTATCAATCTGAGCCAAAGCTCGTTCAATTTCCTTTTTTCTTTTCTTTGTCATAAATTTATTATTGCACATGTAAAAAATAAAAAAATGCACAAGTTTACCCCACCCCATGGAGTAAATTTTTAAAATGTTCATTTTAGGCATAAAACTCTTTTGTGTCCTTATAATTTAAGGATATCATGGGAAAGTTTTATGCTTTTTGATTATTTACTGCACCAGGTGCAGTAAAGTGAATGTACCTAACAAAAATTTGCATTTTTATATGATATGTGATATAATGTATTTGGCTAATGAACAAATGATTTAGCCCTTTGAAAACTTTATAACGATGATAACTGAAAAGATTACATCAGATCCTATGACCGAAGGTCAGCTTAAGGCAATCAAGAGGTTGCTTGAAGATGGAATTAATTCATTTAATTCCGGTGACCTCGTCAACCTTGGTTTTACTAAGGAAGAAGCACAGGAAATTTTCAAAAAAGGGAATTTAATTCAGGACGAAATCAAAACGTTTATGACCGCATTACTCAAAAAGTTTGCAATCATTGACAAACGCTTCGGTATTCCTGTTGAATTTAACTTAACTGTTCCTGCTGACTACAACCACGATACGCAGATTGACGCCTCTGCCCAAAAAGCAAAAAAGGAAAAGACTACGTATTACTACAACAATGACCTCAATAGCAAGAATTTTTCAAAAGCAACCCGAAAGCTGGAACCCGGCAAAACCTACAGAGTGAAAATGATTCCGATACTCGAAACAGTAACGAGCGAAGATTGTATGAATATCTCGCGCAGGTACAATGGCATATTAGCAGGCGGGCAGGGTGTAACGTTGGTTTACGACGTTGCAAAAGAAAAACTCTTAAAGGGCAAATGGACGATTTCTTTTGATGAAAAGGATGCTCTCTGGGAAGACGCTGACGGCTACCACAGGGTGCCTTACGTGGATGCCTACTCGGACGGTGGCTTCGGGTTCGTTCTTGGTTACTTCGAGGGTGACTGGGATGACTTCTACGTGATTCTCGTCTTCTGCGACTTGCCTGCTAGCGAGCAGGCTAGCACTTAGTCGCTTTGATTCTAAAAACATTGGGTCCTTAGACCCTTGATTCTAGTGCCTTTACTTTTGTAAAGGCACTTTTTTTATGTAAAATTTAATTTTTAAGATATAATCAAAAAAGGAAAAAGATTGATGCGCGGTTACGACTTCACATAGTCAATTTCTCGTCAAAGGAAACGCGAGGGGTTCATTGGATACGTCTTGTGAATGAGTGCGTCCTTTCATGAAAAAACAAAATAAGTCGGTGCAATACATTAGTGAGTTATTAAGACTCAAAATAAAATACAAAAATTGGCTGGTGCTGATTTTAGTGGGAAAGAAAGTGTGTTGTACGTTGCTTTGCGTACGCTGACGGCAACCACAGGGTGCCTAACGTGAATGCCAACTCGGACGGTAACTTCAAGTTCAATCTTGGTTACTTCGAGAATGACTGGGATGACAACAACGTGATTCTCGTCTTCTGCAACTTATACCGTTTTCTCCTACTATTTATTGGCGGGAGTTTTTTCTTGTAAACTCTTTTTCCATCCGCCCAACATTCGACCAACTTCGTCTAGTTGAAGAATAATATTTCCGTAAACAGTGTGGTCAAGCATTTTCTGTTCCCAGCCAATTTGTAGAAAGAATTTTAACAGGTCAGCCTTACCAATGGCTTGAGATACAAGAGACAACTTTTCAAATTTATCACTGGCGAAAGTTGCTCTAAATATTGTTTCAAGCAAAGATAGAAAGATACCATCAATTTTTACACCAATTGTGTGCCTGTTTACCTTAGAGATGTTAACTAAATGTGTGTGCCAAACTTTATACGAATCTTTGGTACGCACAAGCACAAGCGGTGCTTGTGCGGGGGGGGGGGTAATTTATAGTCTTAGTATGTTTATTCATAAATACAACAATATCATATCAATCGAAAATCTCCTTGTGACTTGGGAGCGTTTTCTTCGTGGCAAACGAAAAAAGAAAGGCGTGATAATTTTTCAAGCAAAACTCGGAGATAACATAAATGATTTATATTATCTTCTACAAACAAGAACGTACAAGCATGGAGAATATTCTGCTTTTAATGTTTCTGACCCGAAGCCAAGAAATATTCATAAAGCAACAGTTCGAGACAGACTTCTACACCATTTAATCTACAAAGAATTATATCCATATTTCGACCAACGCTTTATTTACGATTCATATTCTTGTCGTAAGAAAAAAGGAACGCATAGAGCATTGGACAGATTTCAATATTTTGCCAGGAAAGTATCCAAAAATAATACCAGAACCTGCTACGTGCTGAAGGGCGATATTAAAAAGTTTTTTGCCAGTATTGACCATGATGTTTTATACAAAATTCTTAGGCGACATATTGAAGACGAAGAAATGCATTGGTTGATTAAACAAGTAATCTCAAGTTTTCATACGACAAAAATCGGAGTGGGTTTACCTTTAGGCAATTTAACATCACAACTTTTTGTGAATATTTATATGCATGAATTTGATATGTTTGTAAAACAGGAACTTAGAGTGAAATACTACATTCGCTATGCTGACGATTTTGCGATCTTATCTGACAACGAGAATTACTTAGAAGAACTGCTTCTTAAAATGGAAAAGTTTTTAAACGAAAAACTGAAGTTAAAACTGCACGAAAACAAAGTATATATCAAGACCTATGCTTCAGGGGTAGATTTTTTGGGTTGGGTGCATTTTCCATATCATCGGCAAATCAGGACTTCTACCAAAAGAAAAATAATCAGGAAATTAAAGGGTTATCCGAAGCCAGAAACGGTAAATTCATATCGGGGATTACTTGGGCATGGAGATACTTACAAATTAAGGAAATATATTAAAAACAAGAATGGAGTTGAGATATAGTTTAAAATAATACTTTTACTGCACCCAGTGCAGTAACTTTGACCCTTAAATTACCCTTGGGTACCCCTTGGTTCCCCCTGGGTTCGCTTTGGTTGAGAGTTTTTTGAGATCTTGCAGTTTTCTACCATGACAAAAATATCCACCTTTTTTACCCCCTCCTCCCCAGACCCCACCACCCCCTTGCCCATCATCTTCTTAAGGAAGATGATGGGTATTTTAAATACATGCATTGTGTACTACTTACGGACACTTTATTAAGCATTTAAAAGGATTTCTTGTAGACGCGGGCTTGATTTATAAAAGTCCCAGAACCGAGAAAGATAGCTTTTTAAGCGGTTTAAGGTATTATGTAGTGAGTCCACTAGTATACAAAAAATCTCCTGGTGGAGATTTTTTGTAATTGACAAACAAATAAAAATGGTTTAGCCTAAGAAAAATATAAATTTTATAAAAATGACCAAAGAAAAAAAATTTTTTGTACAGGTAAAAACCAGGGACCTGGCAAAAGAATGGACTCGGGGTGAGGGATGTTTAACCGATCTAGGTCCGTTTCTTTTTTTACCCTGTGATGAACAGGGGGTACATCAGTCATTTAATAGTGTGACAAAATTCTTTACCCCCCTACAGATTCTCAAAAGAGTTTATATGGGGGAAGACATTAAATTATTTTTTGAAGACAAGCCACCTACTTAGGATGGCTTTTTTTGATTTATCTAATTTTTATGAGATAATAAATTATTAAAAGATTAAACAAATTTTATGCTAAAAGAATTCAAACAGTTTTTGCTTCGCGGGAATGTCGTTGACTTGGCGGTCGGGGTGGTTATTGGTGCTGCTTTTGGGACTATCGTTACAGCGGTAGTGTCAGATTTGATTACTCCGTTGATTTCTGCTATTGTCCGTGGACCAGATTTTTCAGGGCTTTACTTTACCATTAATGGTAGTAAATTTATGGTGGGTCACTTTATTAATACTCTCATTTCTTTCGTTTTAGTTGCCGCTTCAATATTTTTCTTTGTGGTTAAACCAATGAATCTTCTTATCAAGCGCTCAAGAAAAGAACCTCCAGCTGATCCCACAACAAAAAAATGTTCGGAATGTCTGAGTGAAATTCCGATTGAAGCAAAACGTTGCGCTCATTGTTCTCAAGTAATTGTTTAAACCACAAATAGTGAATATAGGAAATCTGTGGTATGCTTTTCTTGCGTAAGTCTTCTAAAGTAAGCTGGCTTCGGATCCGCTTTCTTTGAAGTTTGTTTTCAATCAAAAAATTATGTCCAAAGACGAAGTAATCTTAAGATTCAACAAAGTATCTTTTGAATATGGAGTTAATAAGCCAATATTAAACGAGGCTTCTTTTTCAGTGCGACTGGGGACAAAAACAACCATCATGGGACAAAATGGGGCAGGGAAAAGTACTATTTTTGGATTAATCACCGGAGCGCTTTCTCCTGAATCTGGTGAAATAAATAAAAGACCGAAGCTAAGTATTGCCACCGCCAAGCAGGTGATCGGAAGAGATGAACTTTGTTTAACTATCCGAGAATTCTTTACAAAATGTTTTATTAATAAAGTTTACGATTTGGACCCAAGAATAGATGAAGTATTGGAAGTAGTAAACCTAAAAGGGCATACTAAATTACATGATAGAATTTTAAAAACTTTTTCGGGCGGACAATTGGCGCGAGTGCTTTTAGCCGGAGCGTTGATTCAAGATCCGGATTTACTTTTACTGGACGAACCAACCAACAATCTCGATCGAGCGGGAATTCTTCACCTGACTGATTTTTTAATCAAATACAAGAAAACCGTAGCGGTCATTTCTCACGATGCGGAATTTTTGAATGCTTTTTCTGATGGGGTTTTGTATCTTGATATTTATACTAGGAAAGTTGAGCAATACACTGGTAACTATAAAAACGTATTGAAAGAAATAACTGCTCGAGTGGAAAAAGAAAATATGAAAAACGCTCAATTGGCAAAAGAAATTCAAGCAAAAAAAGACCAAGCGAATGTTTTTGCTCACAAAGGAGGACAATTACGATTAGTTGCAAAACGGATGCGGGAAAAAGCCGAAGAACTGGAAGAAGATATAGTTGATGTTCGGAAAGAAGACAAAACGATAAAAACTTTCGTTATTCCTTGCCAAGAAGAAATCAATGGAGAGATCATTACGATTACTTCTTTTACAATAATGAATGAGAAAAATGGAAAAATAGTAAAGCGAAGTGCCAATCTAAAGCTTAGGAAGAATCAGCATCTATTGCTTCGGGGCCCGAATGGCATAGGGAAAAGTACTTTACTTGAGCATTTGGCAAATGATACCTCCCCAGGCGCCAAAATCCAAGCAGGTATTCGGGTTGGTTATTATCGACAAGATTTTTCAACTTTGAATTTTGAGCACACTGTTTATCAGTCCCTAGCAAATGCGATGGTGGAAGGGGGAGTGTCCTTAAACGAAGAAAAAATGCGGGCAATTGCGGCAAGTTTTTTAATTACCGGAGAATTAATTCATACAAAAATCGGTAGCCTTTCGGAAGGGCAAAAAGGATTAGTCGCTTTTGCGGGATTGGTATTGTTGCGTCCTGGGTTACTAATCTTGGATGAACCAACTAACCATATCAACTTTCGACACATTCCCGTTATCGCGGAAGCAGTAAGCAATTACAAAGGAGCCTTGGTGCTTGTTTCCCACGTCCCAGAATTTATCCAGAAAATTCGGATTGACGAGACACTTGATTTAGAAAAATAGTAAAATTTTACTGATTTGATATAATAAAAATATGTTTAGGATACACAAAAAAAAGATTATTATTTTCGTGGTGATTTTAATTATTGTGGTTTTTGTTTTTGGGGTATTTGAGTTTTTTTCTTTACGAAAAGCACATAGCACCTTTGAAAATTATTATACTTTCCGAAATTGTAGTAGGTTACTAGCAAAGACTGATGATTTTGGATTCTGTGAAACTAAATCCGGTGGAATCATCAAGCTAGTAAAAATCGACAATAAGTGGTTCTTGGATGGAGATGGTCCGGGAGTTTGGTAGTCTTTATTATTTTTTGCTGATCTCCAACAACCAATAACCCGCCTTTTTTCAAAAGCGGGTTATTTTTTTTGGAAATTTTTTAGTTCTACGTTGCTGGATTTTTTCCTTCTCCTCCAAAAAGCTTAATCACAAAAAGAACAATCGCCGCGATTAAGAGAATGTGGATAAATCCTCCCAAGGTATAACTGGTAACGAGACCTAAAAGCCATAAAACGAGTAAGATAATTGCAATTGTTATAAGCATATGATTTTTCTATTAATTTTTTTTGTAAAATATTAAAGCCTATTCGACCTTTCGTAAAAGTATATTTAAAAGGCATTAATATTCAATGAAGAAGTTTTTTTCTTCACAGTATCTTAATCAAGTTTAATTTAATATTGTGATATTAATAGGGATCGATTTTTATCAATAATCAAGGTGTTTTTTATTTATTTTTATGAAAAAATCAAATACCTCAGCATTAGTTATTATTATTGTTGTTATTTTAGTTATTATCGTCGGAATATATTTTGCAATGAGAAAAAGCAATCCACCAGTTACCTCTGATATTCCAGTTGATCAAAACCAGACCACTCCTCCACCGGCTACTCAGGAATTATTTACCAACTCCCCACTTGCGCAGTATTCTTATCTGATTTCGGACCCAACCATGGATGCAAATGCAAAGAAAGCCACCATCGGGTATACCTTTACCAGAACTACTCTGACCGATGGATCAATCCAGATAGTAGTCAAGAAGCCAAAAGCATCTGACTTTCAACCAGAAACGTATATTGTCCAACCCGGAGAAAAGTTATACTTCATAGAGCGGCAGCCTGGGGATGATGTGGTAGATACTGATTCCAATCTTGGAGACGATCAAGTCGTCTTGGTCGATGTGAACGGATATATTATCAACCAATAATTCGCTATTATTGTGGATGGTGTGGTATACTTAAGGATAAGAGATGTAGTCGAGTTTCTAGATTATATAATTTAAAGAACATAAAATGACTGGAACAATTAAAACAAAGACAGAAAAAGGTTTTGGATTCATTACCCGAGAGGGCGAAACCAAAGATCTTTTCTTTCATTCAAATGATTTGAAAGGAATTACCTGGGATGAGATTGCAGTTGGCGATACCGTCAACTTTGATGTCGTCGATGGAGAAAAAGGACCAAGTGCAAAGAACGTAGAAAGAGTCTAAACCTTTTTTTAGAAAACCACCCGAGAGGGTGGTTTTTGTTTTGGATATTTTTTTTGCAAAAATAATCACTTCGCGGTATACTTCTAAAATCAGTTTATTAATTAATTTTCAATATTTTTATGGCAAAAAGAGGAACAACCCTTAGTCCAAAGAAGAAATCTAGACACGCTCACAAGACAAAGAAGAGACTCGCAATCAAAAAGACAATGCTTGCGAATAAGTCGACTGGAAAAAAGCGAGGATAATTATCCAAAAAATTTATACTAATTTTTTCAAAAAAAGCCCTAAATTTAGGGTTTTTTTATTTGGGAGAGGGGAGAGAAGAGGACCTTTCTCCCCTTGACTTCTAAAGTAAGATATGCTACACTGTTAGGTGATTCTTGTACTTTAAAATCTTTTGTTTTTAGATGCTAATTTGGGTTAATTCACTTTGCTTTTCTAGTCTATTTGGAAAGCGGAGCGAATTAACTCAGATTCAAAAAAAATCTAAAAATAAAAAATATGAAAAAAATTATCAGCTTATTGTTTTTTGCAATCGCCTTAATCGGGCTTGAATGCAAAGGACAAGGAAAACCCTTCGCAGACTATAAAGACGAGGGGTACACCCTCGGTGAAGCGGCAAAAATTATTAGCAAGGACTCAGTCCTGGTTAATGATTACCGGAATCTTTTTCAGCAAATTGCTGAGAAGGACGGGTGGATAGGGTATGTTTCTGGGAAAGAAATTTCTCGGGAAAATACCATTTTCTTAATTGGTAACTTGAAAGTTACCAATGACAATTGGGATATTGGAGATGTCGTAATCTCATCGAGAAATGGGAAAACGACAAAGCATTTCACCCGCCCAAGTTATTCAGACCGGGGGAAAAAAACCAAGGGGCTAGAACAAGTAGCTCAATTGGATATCACAGCCATCACTGGCTGGGAAGACAATAGGGGAAATCCATTCCCAGTAAGGGATGTAATGTGTATGGTTTGCGTTAACTCTATCTATGATCAAAGGGTTAATATCAAACCCGTATCATTTGCGAAAGTGTCATTTAAGGATAGAGACACTTTGATAATTATGACTCATGATACTATTTGGATGGAACCAAATGATGTTCCTAAATATCAGAGAAGTAACTATTGGCCAGCAAATAATAACGATTACTATTACCAGGCTCCGACTTATTGCCCAGTGTTTTCGATGCAGTATTGCTGTCCCAATTATACGGCACATTGCGAATCGTCAAGTACGTATAATTATTATAATTACACATATACCAATACTACTACTGTGAACACTCACGTTACGAACGGTGGCCAGGGCGGTCACGTTACGAACGGCGGCCAGGGCGGTCACGTTACGAACGGCGGTCACGATGGTGCAGGAAGTAGTGGAAATCATGTCACCAGAGACGGTCACGATGGTGCAGGAAGTAGTGGAAATCATGTCACCAGAGACGGTCACGATGGTGAAGGAAGCAATGTTGGAAATGCTTTAAAAAGTGCCAGAGGGGACAATAATCCTAGAAACTCTGGCAGTTCTCAAGCTTCTACAGCTTCTACTGTTCGGGTGAACGGGAAAGAGTATGTCGTCACTCAAACGAAAGGCAACATCACTTTTCTAAAAGAGGCTAACAATAGCCCTCATCAACCTCAGGATGATCAGAGAAATGTTGGTCGCGCAAGCTATCAGCAACCAAATTCTAGAGCAAATGCCGCAAGGTATATTCCTCCTAGCCAACAGCGACCTCAAAATGATCAGAGGAATGTTAGCAGCGAGTCGCCAAGAGTGCAACAAAACCAAGCACCCTCTCGCTCAAGCCATCAAGCACCTAGGAGTAATCCTAGTTCTCGATCATCAAATGGAGGTAGTCGTTCCGGCAACCAAAGTTACAGTGCGTCTGTGCACAGCTCTGGACCAAGTCGCTCAAGTGGTGGGGGTGGACACAGAAGATAATTTTTTTCGTATCAACTTATTATCCCTTCGGGGAATTCTATATAGAAGTAATGTTAATGATAACCTCATAACATTACTTCTATACTTTTTTAAGCCTTGAACAGATGAATGCGTTAAAGGTTTAAAATTGTAAGTTTTATTAAAAATTCATTATTAAATAATATGATAAAAAAAATGAAAAAAATATTAATAGCATTTTTTAGTTTAGTTTTGCTCTTTGGAGCACAAGGTGCTTTGGCTACTTCTTTTTGGAATGGACTTCCATTCCCAACTGATTGCCAAACAGTAGCGGTCGGAAATTATACAACTGGCACTGGAATTCAAAATGGACAGCAAGGTTGCTGGACACTTTCTTCCGTGAACGCAAGTCCGGGAGACTATATCAATGTTCAAATTTATTATCACAACACTTCTGGTTCAACTACTGCTACTAATACTAAGTTGGTCATGACTGCTCCTACTGGATCTTCCACTTCACACTCTTTTACCGGTCAAATTGTTTCCGACCAAGCAAGTACTTCGGCCCAAAGTGTTACCGTTAATCTTCCAAGTTCTCAGACCTTAACTTTTTCTTCTACTTATTGGTATCCAAATCAAACTACTACTGCAATCAAAAGTTATACTCCTGAAATTTTAAATGGCGGTCTTAGTATAGGAAGCATAGCCCCAGGATGGGGTTCTCAGGGTTCTGTTGTAGTAAGTTTTTTAGTGGGTAGCACTACACCTCCTCCACCTCAAAACTGTATCATCAACAGCTTTACCGCAAGTCCAAATAGTATCACCTCTGGTCAATCTTCGAATTTAAATTGGAGCACTAGCAACTGTACTTCAGCAAGTATTTCTACTCTCGGTAATGTAAATACTTCTGGTTCTCAAATGGTTTACCCAACCTATACCACTACTTACATTTTAACCGCATATGGTTCTCAAGGTCAGCAAGTAACCCAACAGCAAACAGTGACAGTGAATCAGCAAGTTAATAATTGTGTCATCAACAATTTTACTGCAAGCCCTAATAGTATCACCTCCGGTCAATCTTCCACGTTAAACTGGAGTACTTCAAACTGCACCTCCGCCAATATTTCTACTGTAGGGAGTGTAAATACTTCTGGTTCTCAAATTGTTTATCCAACTTATACCACTACTTATATTTTGACGGCACTCGGTTCTCAGGGCCAGCAAGTCACTCAACAGCAAACAGTGACCGTGAATCAGCAAGTAAATAATTGTGTTATCAACAATTTTACCGCAAGTCCAAATAGTATCACCTCTGGTCAATCTTCCATGTTAAACTGGGGTACTTCAAACTGTACTTCCGCTACAATTTCAAACTTGAATTATAGTGTTTCGGTTTCCGGTTCCCAGGTTGTTTATCCAACTTACACCACTACTTATGTCTTGACCGCTGTCGGTTCTCAGGGCCAGCAAGTCACTCAACAGCAAACAGTGACCGTAGGGAATCAATACAGTAATTGCTACATCTCATATTTCACAGTTAACAATCAACAGAGCGTTACGATTCAATCTGGAGCCCTTGCGACTCTTGCTTGGTCAGTTTCTGGGAATAATTACAACAGCAACTGTACCGTATCAATCACCGGACCAAATTTTACCGGTAGTGGATTAAATGGTAGTCAAACTATATATCCAAATTACTCAGGCACTTACACTTTAACTGTTTACGGTTCCGGTTCAGGAAACCAAACCCAAAGTGTCTATGTAAACGTTACCAACAATCAATACAACAATTGTACTATTTCATCTTTCACTGCAAGTCCAACTTCAATTAACTATGGTGGTGTTTCAATTTTGAATTGGAGTACGAACAATTGTACTTCAGTAAGTATCTCGAACATCGGAACAGTAAATGCATATGGCAGTCAGTCGGTCTATCCGGTAAATACTACCACATACACTCTTTCAGCTTACGGAAGCGGTGGTTACCCGGTAACCCAGAGTGTTCAAGTGAACGTGAACAATTATGTTCCGACACCAACTCCAGTCAACAATGCTTGCGCGGTAACTTCTGTTGCAACAAATGTCACTTCAAATAGTGTTACTCTTAATGGAATAATTTCCGGGACAAATCTCTATTCAAATACCAACAGTTATTTTGAATACGGCAGAAGTGTTTATCTTGGGTCCCAGACTTCTTCGAGATCAAGCAATGGCAGTACTATTTTCAGTGATACTTTAACCGGTCTTTCTCCAAGCACTATTTATTATTTCCGCTTTGATTCAAATTGTGGCAATGGTATCTCCAACGGGTCAATTAATATTTTTCAGACACTTGGTAATCAAGTAAATTACAGAACCATCATCAGGCAAGGTACGACGGTTGTCGGAACTGAATCTCCGATAATGCTTACGATTGAAGACCGTTACCAGTCAATCCGGTTGGGAGATGAAATTGATTATGTTGTGACCTATAAAAATATAGGCAATAAAAAATTAGGTCATATCTTGCTTCAAGTAATATTACCAAAGGGAATAGCCTATGTTAATTCAAGTCAAGGGACATTTTCCAGTGACACGTATACCGTTTCTGTGCCATTGCAGGACTTGAATCCCGGAGATGGCGGACAATTGTTCGTTACCGGTCGGGTTGATTCGCTTGATCCTGGAAATGCCCAAGTTGTAACAACTGCACTTTTGGTTTACACCAATCCGAAAGGAGCTCAAGAAAATGCTATAGCTTATGTATTAAACAATCCTTTTTATCAGAACAATAACAATTTGGCAGGCTTGGCTTTCTTGGGTTGGTTTTTCAATCTTGGGATTCTTGGTTGGATGATGTTAATAATTATCATTCTCTTGATAATTTTACTCTCTAGAAGATACTACGAAAGACGGGTGGTTTAAAAATTTAAAATTAAAAATAAAAACCCGCAATAACTTGCGGGTTTTTATTTTATTCACGTGGCTCAAGATGGACAACAACTCTTGCCACATTGGCGATTTTTTCCTTGATTTTATATTCCAAATCGCTGGCCTCTTCGTGTGCACTCTCTAGTAACATATTTTCGTCGATATATGAGTGGAGGGATATAAATATTTTTTCCTTCACTTTCCTTATCTCAATATTGTGTGGGTTAGAAATATTTTTAAAATTGCTGGAAATATCAATGATCTCACTAATTGTTTTCTCCTCTTCTTTCTTGTCTACCTTTTCTCCTTTTAAAACATCGGATCTTAGCGGTTCAATATGAGTATTTATTTCAATTTCACTACCAAATTCTCTTTTGATCAATTCTTCTAAATTGGTCGTAATTTCGTGAGCCTCTGTCATTGTTGAGTCCGCTTTTACTTCCAAATCAAAGTTTATATATTTTTTGTTTTCGACTAAATGAACTTCTATGTCATGGACTGAAGTACCATAGGTATGGGCAAGGTTTTGAATGTGCTCAATCACTGTTTCATTATCAAGCGCTACTGGGACTACATGGACAGTGACATCGGATCCATTTATTTTTGTTTTTATTTGTTTCTCAACATTTTTTCCTATCTCTTTTGCTTTTTGGAGAGATATCAATCTGCTGATTTCTACGCTGATTTCAATAAAGGAAGTGGTCCCCCCTGGACGGACTCGGATTTTTTCAATTCCGAGCACCCCGGGAACTTTTTTGGCTTCTTCCGTTGCAATCTCAGTAAGACCTTCTGGAGCGGCGTCAATCAAAACATCGAATGTTCTTTTACTTAATTTATATCCTGCCCGGAGCACAATAGTAGCAACTACTAGTGCAGCAACAGTGTCGGCAAATGGAATTTTTATATAAGCACAAATAAGACCAATTAAAACTGCTCCGGAACTCCAAATATCTGAACTAAAATGCAGAGCGTCCGCTTCAAGTGCTTGACTATTTGTTTCTTTGGCGACCTTCATCAAAGCTCTGGAACGGGAAATGTCTACCAAGATTGCAATAATGATTATCGCAAATGAATACCAAGTAATTTCTATTATTACTTTTTCAAAAAAGAGTCTTTTGATGGCTTCAAAGATAATCCACCCTGAAGTAGCAAAAAGTAGGGCAGTTTCCACTAAAGCTGAAATGCTTTCTATCTTTGAATGTCCATAAGGATGTTTTTTGTCGGCAGGTTTGTCAGAGATTCGGACTGAAAAAAAAGTTAAAAGAGCGGCTCCTAAATCAAGAGCAGAGTGTACAGCTTCGGATAAAATCCCCAAGCTGCCTGTTATTATTCCGACCACCCCTTTCATTAGAGTCAAAAACAAACTCCAAAATACAGAGTTTTGTGCCACTTTTATTTTTTTATTATTGCTTTGCATTATTATAGTTGATATTATATCAATATATGCCAAAAAACAACCAGGCACTAAAGACAAAAAAGAAAACAAAAGAAAAAATTGTTATGATAAGCGGGGGATTTGACCCTATTCATATCGGACATATTCGCTATATGCAAGAAGCAAAGAAATTAGGGAGCAAGTTGGTAGTGGTAATAAATAATGATAATTGGCTATATTCAAAGAAAGGATATTTTTTTATGCCTGAAGAAGAACGTAAGGAGATTATAGAAGCACTTGGGTGCGTAGATGAGGTTATAATTTCAGGGCATAAAAAAAATATGAAGGGTCCTAAAGCGATGAGTGTCGTAAAAGAAATAAAAAGAATCAAACCAGATATTTTTGCCAAAGGAGGAGATCGTGATCAGAAAGATGCCAATAAAATAGCCTCTTCTTTGAATCCTGAACAGGAATTGTGTAGGAGCCTCGGCATTGAAGTAGTTTTCAATGTTGGTCGAGGTGGAAAAATCAGAAGTTCTTCCGAGCTTGTAAAACAGGCCCAAAAAAACAAAAAGTAGATTAGTTGTGTGCTCCTTTTTAAGGTATAATTATTTTAGTATATGCTTAAATCTAAAGTCTTTCAAATAGAGCGTCCTTGGGGAAATTTCAGGCAGTTTACTTTAAATGAATCTTCTACTATTAAGATTATTACCGTAAAACCGAACGAGATTCTTAGCTTACAAAGCCATGATCACCGTTCCGAGTTTTGGCATGTTATCTCTGGAAGTGGGATGGTAGAAATTGGAGACATAAAAAAAGAAACAGTAGTAGGAGATGAGCACGAGATAGCAGTGGAAGAAAAACATCGTTTAAAAGCAGGACCCGACGGAATTCAAGTTTTGGAGATTGCTACTGGAGATTTTGACGAAGAGGATATTATTCACTACGAAGATAAATATGGCCGGGTCTAAAAAAACAAAAAAAATAAAAAAGAAAGTTGTGAAGGTCAAAAAAGTACCAGTAAAAAAAACCAAAGTAATTTCTAAAAAAGTTTCCAAAGTAAAAAAGATTTTTTCCAAAAAGAAAATTATTTCAAGAAAAAAAAGAAAGATAGTTACAAAAAAATCTATTAAAGTTTTGAAACGCTTTGTCGGCAATCCAATTATTCATCCGGCAAGTGGAAAATACTGGGAAGCAAAAGCAACTTTTAATCCTACCGCTTTTGAGCATAATGGAAAAGTGCACGTAATTTACCGGGCAGTGAGCGCAAGCGACTTGTCTACCTTATGTTATGGTGGAAGTAAGGATGGCTATAATATTTCCGGACGAACCTTTCAACCTGTTTTTATTCACAAGAATTATCCCACAAAAGGAACTGAACCAATTTTTTATAATTCGGGGGGAGGAGGGAATGGCGGAGCGGAAGATCCACGAGTAACAAAGATTGATGATATGCTTTATGTTACCTATACAGCTTTTGATGGCTGGGGTTCAGTGAGAATTGGACTTACTTCTATAAGTTTAAAAGATTTTATTGATAAAAAGTGGAATTGGAAGAAACCGGTATTGATTTCTCCACCCGGAGAAGTTCATAAAAACTGGGTAATCTTTCCTGAAAAAATTAATGGTAAATATGCTATCTTGCATAATCTTTCTCCGGAAATAATGATTGAATACGTGAGCGATATGAATTATTTCGATGGAACAAGATTCATACAAAGTATTCATCAAAATCATCCTTTGTGGCAAGTTCGCGAAAAAGGAATGCGGGGAGTAGGGGGAGCTCCAATAAAAACAAAATATGGTTGGCTTCTGTTTTATCACGCCATGGAACCACACGAGATGTATCGTTATAAACTTTGGGCGATGATTCTTGATTTAAAAAATCCTACCAAGGTTTTATATCGTTCAAAAAAACCAATTTTAGAACCGGAGGTATTTTATGAAAATGAAGGGTTAAAATCTGGGATAGTATATTCTTGTGGAGCCGTGGTAAAAGGAGAAGATTTGTTTATTTATTATGGTGGAGCGGACATGGTTTCTTGTGTTGCTACTGCAAACTTAAAATTATTTCTAAAAGAACTTATGTCGAGTGGTATTACCAAGTTAAAGAAAAGAACAAAGAAAAATTAATATGTACGTAGTAAAAAGATCAGAACATAATCCATTTTTAATTCCAAACAGAGATCATTATTGGGAAGAATTTGCAACTTTTAATTTGTGCCCAATAAGAAAAGGAAAAATAATTTACGGTTTATATCGTGCGATTTCTGCACACGACGCATTGCGTGATCCTCATCAGATTTCTATTATCGGGATAGGAAAAAGTACTGACGGAATGAATTTTAAAAGTAGAGCTCAATTTATTGTACCTAGTGTTGAATGGGACAAATTTGGCTGTGAAGATCCTCGAGCTACTTTTTTTGAAGGGACTTTTTATATCTTTTATACCGGTATTTCAACTAATCCAATCGGTTCTGGTGGAATTAAAGTTGCGGTGGCTCTTTCAAAAAATTTGGAAAAAGTTGAGGAAAAACACCTGATTACTCCTTTTAACGCAAAGGCAATGACATTATTTCCGGAACGAATAAATGGTAAAATCACTGTTATTTTTTCGGCTCACACTGATTCACCACCGGCAAAAACCGTTATTGCGCAAGTGGATAAAATTGAGGAATTGTGGAGTCCAACATTTTGGGAAAAGTGGAGTAAAAATATTGATGATCATATCATCGATGATCCAAGGCGTTCCGAGTTTGATCATATTGAAATCGGAGCTAATCCTATCAAAACAAAATATGGTTGGCTCTTGATTTATTCCCATATTCAAAATTATTTTTCCAATGGCAATAACGAAGAAAAAGTTTTTGGGATTGAAGCATTATTACTTGATCTAAATGATCCTAGAAAAATAATTGGCCGAACGGAAGGCCCTCTTATTGCCCCCGAAGAACCATATGAACTTTCCGGGCATGTTTCAAATGTTGTCTTCCCAAGTGGGGCAATTTTAGAAAAAGACCGACTGATAATATATTACGGAGCAGCCGACACTACTGTTTGCTTAGCCTTCATTAATTTAACGGACCTGATTTCTACTATTTACCCCGGTCTAAAAGAAAAATGGTCTTTTAAAAGAAATTCCAAAAATCCGATTCTTCTTCCAAATCCGGAACATAATTGGGAGTCTAAAGCTGTTTTTAATCCAGCAGCTATTTCTCTGAATGGGAAAATCCACATTTTGTATCGAGCTCTATCGGAACATAATACTTCTTCTTTTGGGTATGCAATGACAAAAAACGGGACTGATATTTTAGAGCGTTTGGCTGATCAAGTGTATAATCCGAGGGAAGAGTTTGAAAAGAAAAAAATAGATAATGCAAATTCTGGGTGCGAAGACCCGAGACTGACAAAAATCGGAAAAAATATTTATGTATGTTATACGGCTTTTGACGGTATTGGACCACCTCGGGTTGCTATTTCTTCAATCAGAGAAAAAGATTTTTTGGCTCATAAGTTTAATTGGGAAAAACCGTTTTTGATTACTCCGGCTGGGTTTGACGACAAAGACACGTGTCTTTTCCCAGAGAAGTTGAAAGATGGATATTTCATTTTGCATCGAGTCGGAAATGAAATCTGCGGAGATTATTTTAAGACTCTTAATTTTAAAAACGAGTCGGTAAAAAAATGTATTCGAATTATCGGACCTCGGGCAAATTCTTGGGATAGCTCGAAAGTGGGGATAACCGCCCCGCCTATCAAAACGAAATATGGGTGGCTTCTTTTGTATCACGGGGTGTCACTCAGTCATTCGTCTTATCGAGTAGGAGCGTTACTTTTGGACTTGAAAGATCCAGCGATAGTACTTGCGCGCTCGACTGATGCAATTTTTGAGCCACGTGATGATTATGAAAAAAAAGGAATTGTGAAAAACGTGGTCTTTCCATGCGGTATGATTGTAAAAGACAAACTTTTGTATATTTATTATGGTGGAGCAGATACCGTGATCGGGGTGGCTACGATGGAGCTCGATATAATTTTAAAAGCTTTGGTTCATGGTATGAAATATTAATAATAATTAGTTGTATCAATATTTGTTATGAAAATAAATATCCAAGCGAAGAATATAGAAATTACAGGAGCGATAGAAGAATATATAGAAAAAAGGGTTACAAATTTAGGGAAAATATTATTTCAAATAGAAGAGAGTGGAGAAGAAGCACAAGTACTCTTTAATATTGCGAAAACAACTAATCACCATAAGGCGGGGGAAGTTTTTAGGGCCGATTGCTCGGTAAATATTAAAGGAAAGAAGTTTTATTCAAGCGTTGATAAAGAAGATTTATATGAAGCGATTGATGATGTAAAAGAGAATATTTATAGAGAGATTGATAAGAACAAGGATCGCAGACAAACTCTATTCAAACGGGGTGCCTTGAGTGTAAAAAAAATGATGAAAGGGCTTACCGACAGGAATCCTTTTACTTCGAAGTATTAGACTTTGTAATCAATATCTTTTCCTCCTTCGGGGATGATTTTAAGGATTTTAAATTCTCCATTTTCAAGTTTTGCGTCAGTGATAATGATTCTTTTCCCTTCTTTGAAGAAAAAAGTGCGTGGCCATGTGGAATATGCACGGAATTTGTTGTAATTGATAATCCCATCAGCGTTTAAATCAAGGAGCCCATCTTCTTTTTTTATTTTTTTGCAATGAGTGGCAAAAGTTTCATTCTGTTCAATAGGAGTAATTTTTTTTTCAATATATTCCGGTAAAACTTTTACCAACAAATCTCCACCAATTTTTATCAGACGAGCTCGTAATTCGGAAGCTTTTTCGTTGGGTAATATTTTTACTTTTTCTTGGGCAATAATCGGACCGGAATCCATTTTAAATTCCATTTTTTGAATAGTTATACCTGTTTCTTCATCACCGTGCAAAATAGCCGATTCTACTGGGGAAGCGCCACGATATTTTGGAAGAAGTGAATAGTGGAGATTAACGGAACCAAGTTTGGGGAAATTTAGAATTTCTTCCGGCAAAATTTTCCCGTAGGCAACTACAATAAATAGGTCTGGAATATTTTGTTCACCACAAAAATCTAGTGCTCTAGATTTTCTCTTTCCGTTGTCTCCACTCCCACCAAGGGTTCTCAAAACATCCCATACCTCTTTATTTAAAATTTCTGGTTGGATGTATAGAATTTTATTTTTCTCCGCCCAAATTTTTACAGGCGAGGGAGTGACAAGCATTTTGCGTCCTTGAGGTCTGTCCGGTGAAGTGACAATAAGCGACGGAAGATATTTGTTTTCTTTCAATATTTCCAAAGTCTCGCTTGCAACATCCGGCGTGCCCCAAAATACAAATTTTAGATCCTTTTTTTTCATGTTGAAAAAATTATTGCTTAAGTTTTTCTTCCTTGATTTCTTTAGCGTGATCAATAAAGAGAATGCCTTTTAGGTGGTCGGTTTCATGTTGGAAAACTTGAGCTAGGAGACCACTTGCTCCTCTGACAAATTTTTTGCCAGTTTCATTGTATGCTGTGATTGTAGCTTTTTTTGACCGGTGAGTTTGGCCATAAAGCCATCGAACAGAAAGACAGCCTTCCGGAACCCAATCCTTTTCACGTGAAAGCTTTGAAATTTTTGGATTAATAAAAACCAAATCATTTAGAATTTCATTTTCTGGGACTTTTCTCATGTCTTCGCCTCTTAAAAACTTTTCGTGGAAAATTTTTCCAGACACGACAAAAATAGAAAGGGGATAGCCTATCTGCGGAGCGGCAATTGCTACTCCATCGCTCTGACTTTTTAAGGCCGCAGACATTTCTTTAACAATTTTTTGTGTTTTAAGAGTTGCAATCTCTCGAACAGGAATTTCCTTAGCAATTTGTCGGAGTACCTTGTTTTCTTTTTGAACTATTTTTTTTACTACCATACTCTATTTTAAATCTTTTAAGTAATCAAGCAGTTTCCCCAATTTGACTGTGTCTTGAGAACGATTGGACATATCTCGGACAATGACCGAATCGCTTAAGGCTTCTTTTAACCCGAAAATGAGAACATAAGGAATACCAGACTTTTCGGCACTGGCAAGCTGAGAACCCAAACTATCTTTTGAAAGTGATTGAGCGATCGGAATATGAGCCTTGCGAAGAATCTCAATAACATTCAAGCTTTTCAGTTTTGCTTCGGCGCCAAGTTGAACGAAATAGATTTTTGGTTTTTTTAATATTCTTGGAGTAAGTTTTTTATACCACGGAGCAGCAATTATTCGATCCACTCCAATTGAAAATCCAACAGCCGGGACATCTTTTTTGCTGCCAATTTGACGGGCAAGATAATCATAACGTCCGCCACCAGCAATAGTAATAGGAGTGCCTTCCTCTCCGCCCGCTTCTTCTATTATTTCAAACACAGTTCGCGTATAGTAAGAAAGCCCTCGGACCAAGTTTTTGTTTAAAGTATATGGAATATTCATTTCTTCCAAATATTCCAACACTTCTTTAAAGTGTTTTTTGCAAGATGGACACAGGAAGCTGACCGAATCGGGAGCTTGCTCATTTATCTCTTTTGTTTTTAGATCTTTTGAATCCAATATTCGAAGGGGATTAGTCTTTAGTCGCTCTCTGTCAATTGCTGGAAGATTATTGATATGTTTTCGGTAGTAGCTAGTAAGTTCTCGTAAGTATCCGTTGCGGCATTCTTTGTCACCAATAGAATTAATGTTGACTGAAAGATTTTGAGCTCCTGCTTCTTCAAGAATATTCATTCCGACTTTTATGACCATTGCATCCATTATGCTTTTTCCGGAGCCTAAACAATCCAAATCAAATTGATAAAATTGTCGGTAACGTCCTCGTTGGGGGTTATCGTGGCGGAAAGTTGGCCCGTATTGATAGTACATAACCGGCTGAGGCATTGTTTGCATTCCGTGTTCAACGTAAGCTCGCATTAGAGATGCAGTATGTTCGGGTCTAAGAGCGAGTTCGTCTTCGCCCTTTGTTTTTAAAGTATACATTTCTTTATCGATAATATCTGTACCGGAACCGATTCCGGAAGTGAAGACTCTTTCATATTCGAGCATTGGAGTCTCAATTGGTTTGAATCCATAATAGATAGCTATTTCCTGGGCTTTTTCAAAAAAACCTTGGAAGTTGTAATATTCCTCGTTCATTATGTCACGCATTCCTTTCGGGGTCAGCAATTCTTTTGAAACATGTTTTTGTGGTTTCATTTTTTTTATTTTTCTGCTTGGGTATAACCACCAGGCAAGAGACCTATTTTATTAATTGGAAACAATCGTAAGAAAACTTTTCCTATGATTAGGTTTCTTGGCACGACTCCCCAGTATCTCGAGTCGGAGCTGGCGGGACGGTTGTCGCCCATTACAAAATATTCGCCTTTTCCTAATTCCAAATGACCGTCTATCCCGCCCTTGTTTACAATGAATGATTGATCAAGTTCGAAGCCATTTGGATGATCTTTGTTAGTAATGAGGACCTCATTTTTTTCACTATTTACATCAACTGTTTCTCCCGGGAGACCGATAATTCTTTTTATGAAAAAGATGCTTGTATTTTGGGGATTACGAAATACAATCACATCATCTCTTTTTGGTGTTCCGAGTAGGTAAGATATCTCATCGACAATCAGATATTGTCCATCAGAAAATGTCGGGACCATTGAAGAACCTGAGACGATAAACGGCTGAGCGACAAAGATTCGAATAGGGATGACGATAATAATAGCTACTAGTGCAAACCGGACAAGTTCCCAGAAAGACTGCACTCGTGTTTTATTTTTTTGATTTTCCATTGCTCTATTTTATCACAAATATTTCTTGACACAACAAGTAGATCTGTATCTTAATTAAAAATTAAAAATAAATAAAGAAGAAATTTTGCTATCATATGAGTATGAAATTAGTGGTAGGGCTCGGGAACCCGGGGGAGGAATATGAAAATACCAGGCACAATACTGGTTTTATAATGCTTGATTTTCTTTTGGGTAAAAAAATAGAATGGAAACAAAGCCCAGGAACGAAAGCACTTTTTTACAAAGATTTACTAGGAGGGAAAGCAACCGAGTTTTTAAAGCCAACAACATTCATGAATAATTCTGGGGTGGCGGTAGCATTTCAAAAAGAAAAAAATAAATTAAAGTTGCAAGATATTGTAATTGTTTACGATGATGTGGATTTGCCGATCGGCACGATGAAAATTTCTTATGACCGAAGTTCCGGTGGGCATAATGGCCTTGAGTCAATAATCAAAAAATTAAAGTCTCGTGAATTTATTCGCATCAGGGTTGGGATTGCTCCAGCTACACCATCCGGAAAAATCAGAAAACCAAAAGGGGAGGAAGCAATGTTAAAATTCTTGCTTGGGAAATATAAAGATAGTGAACTAACAGAACTCAAAAAACTTTCCAAAAAAGTTGCACTTGCAGTTGAGACTATTCTCACGGAAGGCAAAGATAAGGCAATGAGCTTATATAATTAATGCTAGACGAAAGCAAGGTTCTGTCTGCTGTATCTATTGACTTTTACATTTCTTTATGCTATACTACAGTAGTATAGAGTACTTTAATAATATTTGATTATTAAGTGTAGATAGCACTCTCGACGGAAAATTTCTTTCTAGGGTGCTTTCTATACTTATATTGTATATAAGTCAAAAAGATCGTTTGGTTGCCGCGAAATGGACCAAGCATTTGTATATACAAAATCATTAAAGTATGAAAAAAATTTCTTTATTTTTGGTCTTGGTCGGATTTGTCATGGTTGTTTGCGCAAGTTTTGCGCATTCAGCTGCATTATCCTTTGAAAGTGAAGATGGTCCGGTTAGGTTAACTAATGGGTTTTCTTCAGCAGGATTTATATTTCTTTTTTGCGGGATAGCCATAGCAGCCGCACTTCTTACTAAAGTTGACTTAGGTAAGTATATAAATATTGTTTATAAATATTTTGTATTTAACCTGGCGTTCGCTGTACTTGTATTTTTGGTCTTATTGTCATTCCTAGACCTGGGGGACCCGCATTACGCAACTCCAGAATATGAAGAGATAGCTTACTACTTTCTTGATATTCTTGGCTCAGTATTTTTTTGGGGAATATTATGCATAATTGAAAGTGCAATGATTACTATTGCAATTTTCAAACCAAAAAAATCAGAAGCATAATCTTTCCCCACGGATTGAGAAAAATCTCATTCGTGGGGTTTTTCTTTTTATACTTCTTTTAATGCTTCGATGATGATACTTTTTTCACCATTTCGAAGAGAAACTTTTCCGGAAAAAGCGATGCATTTTTCTGGGACGAGAATTTCTATTGAGTTTGAATAAATACTCGGAAAAACGACGGCCTCTATAGAGTCAGTGAGGTCGGCAATTTTTAAAAAGGCCATCCGTTCATTTTTTTTCGTGATGACCGGTCGAACGGTTTCAATAATCCCGGCAATGGTTATCGGCATTCCATTTCCGATATCCGATTTAATTTTTTTAATATTTACGTCTCTTTTTTCAAGTTTATCTCTGAGCCGGTCTAGAGGATGTCCCGAAATATAAAGTCCGAGCAATTCTTTTTCCCAAAGGAGTTTTTCACCTTGAGTGGAAGAAGAGATATTGTTCATTTTAAATTCGGGTTTTGCTTCTTTCATTTCACCAAAAAGAGAAACTTGATTTTTGTCTTGCTTTCCAGCCTCCCGGCTGTAAGAAAGCATATCTTCTGAGTTTGCAAGTAACATTCCACGTTCACCCAAGTCGTCCATCGATCCTGATTTGATGAGTGCCTCTAGCGATTTTTTATTCAAATTTTTATGTTTGATTCGATCCAAGAAGTCAGTGATTGATTGATATTTTCCGTTCTCCTTTTTTTCGGCAATAATAGCATCAGAAATATCGGTGCCCAGATTTTTTATGGTATAAAGTCCGAAACGGATTTTGACGCTTTTGTTTTTGGCACTTATTTTTGAATTCGGGTCTTCCGCTAAACAAGTAAACCCACCGAAACTTTCATTGATGTTCGGGGGGAGAACCGCGATATCCATTTTTTTACATTCGGTAATTATTTCTGAAATTTTTTCAACGTCGCCGGACTCAGCAGTCAAAATGGCGGTCATATATTCTACCGGGTAATGCGCTTTCATATAAGCTGTCTGATATGCAACCCGGCCATAACTGGCGGCGTGCGCTTTGTTAAATCCGTACGCCTGGAAAGGTTCGAAAAGCTTCCAGAGTTTTTCGGCAAATGCCGACGTCTGTCCGTTGTCGACTATTCCTTTGGTAAATTTTTTATATTGAGCCGCCATTTCAGCTGGAATCTTTTTACCGACCGCTTTTCGGAACTTGTCCGCTTCTTCCCAGTTGTAGCCTGCCATTTCAAGGGCGCAGAAAAGAAGGTCGTCTTGGTAAACAATTAACCCATAAGATTCACCCAAGAATTTTTTCATTCTGGGGTCTAAGTAGGTGACATATTGAGGATTGTGTTTTCGCTTAATGTATTCGGGAATCGAATCCATCGGGCCCGGACGATAAAGAGCAACCATCGCATTGATATCGTGGATGGAAGTTGGTTTTAATTCTTTTAAATATCGTGTCATTCCTGAGCCGTTTAATTGAAAGAGCCCTTCCGTTTGACCTTTGGCGAGAAGAGTAAAAGTTTTCTTATCATCGAGTGGAATATTATCAAGGTCCACCGTCACATCGTAGAATTTTTTAACTAAACTAATACTGTCTGACAAAATTGATAAATTTCGAATTCCGAGAAAGTCGAATTTTAGGAGTCCGGCTTCTTCGATGCTGTACATATCGTATTGAGTAATTATTTTTCCGCCTTTTGGGTCAAGCTGAGTGGGAGTATATTCATAAATTTGTTTCGGAGAGATAACTACTCCGGCGGCATGAACCGAGATATGTCGGACACAACCTTCCAACTTTTTTGCCAAATTTATTATTTCTTTTGTGTCAATTTCTTTTTCGTAAGCTTCTTTTAATTCCGGTATCATCTTGATTGCGTTATCAATAGTCATTGGCATTCCTTGAGAACCCATGGGAATCATTTTTGAAATGCGGTCACCAATGGTATATGGATAAGCAAGAGCTCGTGCAACATCTCGAACAGCACCTCGGGCCATCATTGTTCCGAAAGTTCCTATCTGGGCAACTTTGTCTTCACCATATTTTTGTTTGGCATATTCAATCATTTCATCTCGGCGATTGTCGGCGTAATCCATGTCGATATCGGGAGGGGAAGGCCGAAACGGGTTTAAAAATCGCTCGAATGGAAGTTTGTATTCTATTGGATTCACGTTTGTGATACCAATAAGGTAGTTCACCATTGATCCTGCCACCGATCCTCGGACCATAGTTAAAATTCCGTTTTCTTTAGCGTGGTGTAAGAGATCACCCACCACTAAAAAGTATGGCGAATATCCTTTTTTTATAATTATATCTAGCTCATATTCAACTCGCTTAAGGAGTTCGGGGGTTTCTTCTATTTTTCTTTTTTTAATACCTAAATATGTAAGCTCACGTAATTTTTCATCGTAGGTCTTTCCATCGGAAACGATGAAATTTGGAAAGACCCATTTTCCTAGGTCAATTTCCACATTACATAGGTCGGCCACCATTACAGTGTTTTCTACCGCTTCTGGAATGTCTTCGAACATTTCATACGCCTTTCCCGGATTTACAAATGAATAATCATCGTCTCCGAAGGAAAATTTATTTTCGTCATTTACGTCGGTATTCGTCTGAATTGCGAGCAATGTTTCATGTGCTTTTGCGTCCTCGGTGTGTGGATAGTGGGAATCAAAAGTTGCGACAATCGGAATGTTAAATTTCTTTCCAAGAGAGATAATATTTTCTCTTACTACTTTGTCGTTCGAGACTGTGTGATGGTTCATTATTTCTAAAAAATAATTTTCTTTCCCGAAAATTTCCTGATACTCTTTTATTATTTTTTCCGCTTTGTTCGGGTCATTTTTTGTTAATGCTTGGGAAAGTTCGCCTCCCATACAACCTGAAAGGCAAATGATTCCTTCGGAATGTTTTCTTAAGATTTCTTTGTCCATCCTTGGTTTGTAATAGTAGCCTTCCAGGTTTGCCAAAGTGACAAGTCTGATCAAATTTTTGTAGCCTTCATTATTTTTTGCAAGCAACGTTAAATGATAACGCTTATTATCAATCCCTGACTCTTTGTCGAGTCTTGAACGTTCAGCGATGTAGGCTTCTACTCCGATGATTGGTTTTATTCCGGCTTTTTTTGCTAGTTTATAAAATTCAATTGTGCCATACATGTTGCCGTGGTCAGTGATAGCGAGAGCTGGCATCTTATATTTTTTAGCGAGAGAGACCAAATCTTCAACCTTAGAAAGTCCATCCAAGAGGGAATAATGCGAGTGGGTATGCAGGTGGACAAATTTGGCAGTTTCTTTTTCCATTTATTTATCTTAACACAAATTAGAAACGAGGTAAGTTGCTACAATAGCGGCGGTTTCGCCACGTAGGACTAGGGGGCCAAGTGATGTAATTATGAAACCCAAGGATTTAACTTTAGCGATTTCTTCTTCCCTCCAGCCGCCTTCAGGTCCGATGAAAATATCTATGTTTTTTGATTCATTTTTTGTGACACTAAGCAAGTCTCCAGATGCATCAAACAGAATATTAAAATTTCCCTTTGCCAGTTCCAAGGCTTTTTCAAAATCAATTGGTTCCAAGATTTCAGGAATTGTAATTCGTCCACATTGCTCACTCGCTTCTTTCGCGATTTTTTGCAAACGTTCAACATTGAGCCCGGTTTTAATTGTGCGGGCAGTGATTATAGGAATTATTTTTGTCACCCCACATTCGGTTGCTTTTTGGACTACCAATTCGAAATTTTCTTTTTTCAAAATAGCACAGAAAAGTGAAATACTGTTTTCCGTTTTATTTTTATTCTCCTCAATGCTCTTAATCAAGACGCCAATACCATTTCCATCAATTTTTACAATTTCCGCCATCACTGAAATACTTTTTCCATCACAAAGTTCCACTATTTCGCCCTCTTTAATTCTGAGGACGTTTTTAATTTGGTTTACTACTTCTTTGTCTCTAATTTGGAAGCTTTTTTTACTAAGGTCAAAAGCGCCGATGAATCTATGTATCTTCATTGGCTCCATTTTAGCACATTTTTATTTTCTCTAGGTATTCTGATATAATAGGGATATTAAAATTTAATTTAATAAAAATTATGAAAACACTGAAGGTGGGGATTAATGGTTTTGGACGAATCGGGAGGGCATTCTTAAAGGTTGCATGGGATAAGCCTGAGATAGAAATTGTTGCGGTTAATGATTTGGGTTCGATTGAAAGCCTAGCTTACCTTTTACGTCATGACACTGTTTACCGAAATTGGGATCACAAAGTAGAAGTATCCGGAACCGATTTAATCATTGATGGTAGAAAAGTAAAGTTTCTTTCAGAAAAAGACACTACAAAACTTCCTTGGAAAGAATTCGAGATAGATGTAGTAGTGGAGTCAACTGGATTGTTTACATCTTTTGACAAAGCAAAATTTCACCTTGACCAAGGAGCAAAGAAAGTAGTAATCAGTGCCCCCTCCAAAGGAGTGGAAGGTACAGTCCACGGTGAAACAATATTACTTGGAATTAACGAAGAAAAATTTGGAACTGCTGATATAACTTCCAATGCATCTTGCACAACTAATGCCACGAGTCCCTTGATCGCCATTTTACACGAAGCCATTGGAATTGATAAAGCGATTTTAAATACTGTCCACGGATATACCGGGACCCAAGCATTGGTTGATGGTCCAAGTAAAAAAGATTTACGAGAGGGTAGAGCAGCAGCGCAAAATATTGTTCCTTCTTCTACTGGTGCTGCTATCGCTGTGACTTTGGCTTTCCCTGAACTTGTAGGATTATTTGATGGAATATCCATTCGAGTGCCGGTTCCAGCTGGTTCAATAGTGGACGTAACCTTCATCGCGAAGCGAGTGACCACGAAAGAAGAAGTAAACGAAATTTTAACCAAAGCGTCGCTTGGTCCACGTTGGAAAAATATTTTCACTGTTACCAACGAACCTCTTGTGTCGTCTGACATTCTCGGGAATCCACACGCTTCCATCGCCGACCTAGCAATGACCCGAGTAGTCGGGGGAAATTTAGTAAAAGTACTCGGTTGGTATGATAACGAGATGGGGTACACATATACATTAGTAGATCACGTAATAAAGACTGGAAATACAATTAAATAAAAATTATGAAAATATACATTGGTAGTGACCACGTAGGATACGGATTGAAGGAAAAACTAAAAACATACATAACAGAACTCGAAGAGGGATATGAAGTTGAAGATAAGGGAAATGTAAAGTACGACAAGGATGATGATTATCCTGATTTTATTCGGCCAGTAGCTGAAGCCGTAGCAAATGATGTTGGAAGTAAAGGAATTATTTTAGGCGGTTCTGGACAAGGAGAAGCGATTTGCGCCAATAAAACGAAAGGAATTCGAGCAGCTATTTTTTATGGTCCAAAAGAAGCGCAAGCGGAGATTGATATAAGTGGAAAGAAAAGTGCCGAAACTTTTGAAATAGTTAAGCTCGCGCGGGAACACAACAATGCGAACATCTTATCACTCGGAGTACGCTTTATGAGCGAAGACGAAGCAAAGTTTGCAGTGGAACTTTTCTTAAATACGAAGTTTTCCGAAGATGAAAGGCACATTAGAAGAATTAATAAAATATAAAATGATTGAAATAATTCCGGCAATTTTGGCAAAAGATTACGAAGAGATGAAAAATCAAATTTCTCTAGTGAAAGGGATTGTTCCAGTTGCCCAATTGGACTTATGCGACGGGATTTTTGTCCCTTCCCAGACTTGGCCATTTTCTACTGGTGGTTTTGAAGATTATAATTTCCAAAAAATATTAAATGAAGAAGAAGGGATGCCATTTTGGGAAGAGATAGATTTGGAGCTTGATATGATGGTGGTAGATGCCGTTAAGAATTTTGATATTTATTGCAAGCTTGGACCCAAGAGAATTATTTTTCATCTTGAAGCGGTCGGTGATTTGGAAGAATTTCGACACTTTATTGAAGGGATAGATGTTTACGTTCGGGATGTGATAGAAATCGGGGTGGCGATAAATACCGGAACTCCGCTTGAAAGTATTTTTCCTCTTGTAAACTATCTTGATTTTGTGCAATGTATGGGAATTGCCAAAATTGGTTATCAAGGGCAACCATTTGATGAAAAAGTTTTAGACAACATAAAGATACTAAAAGAAAAATATCCTGATTTGATAGTGACTGTGGACGGAGCAGTAAGTTTTGAAACAGCCGGGAAGCTTGCTGAGGTAGGTGCAGACCGACTGGCTGCTGGTTCGGTAATTTTTAAATCCGAAGATATCAGATCGACTATTAATGACTTAGAAAATACGATATAATAAAAAAATGAATTTATCTCAACAGAAAATCAAGGAGTTAGAACAAAAAGCAAACGAAATTCGACAATCTATAATTGAAATGTTGGTAGAAGCGAAGAGTGGGCATACTGCCGGACCACTTGGAATGGCGGATATTTTTACTCTTTTGTATTTTCACGTTTTACAACACGATCCTAAAAATCCAACTTGGGAAAAACGAGATAGAGTAATCCTTTCAAACGGACATATTTGTCCGGTTTTATATTCGGCAATGGCTCACGCAGGATATTTTCCGGTAGAAGAATTAAAAACTTTGCGCAAGTTTGGTTCAAGACTTCAAGGTCATCCTCATCGAGAGTTTTTACCATCTCTTGAAACATCTTCCGGACCGCTTGGTGAAGGACTTTCACAAGGAGTTGGGATGGCCTTGGCTGATCGAATCGATGGCTCAGAAAGAAAAATTTACTGTTTTATGGGTGACGGTGAACTCGATGAAGGGAATATCTGGGAAGCGATGATGTTGGCTGGGAAAAACAAATTAAACAATTTGATTGGTATTATTGATAGAAATAATATTCAAATAGATGGTAATACTGAAAACATCATGCCGCTTGAGCCACTTGCAAAAAAATGGGAATCATTTAATTGGCACGTGATTCAGGTCTCGGGCCACGATTTTGTAGCACTAGGTAGTGCATTTGAAGAAGCAAAGAAAGTATTGGACAAACCCGTTGTAATTTTAGCTGAGACAATTGCTTCAAAGGGAGTAAAAGAGTGGGAGGGGGATTATCACTGGCATGGAAAACCCCCAACCAAAGAAGAAGGAGAACTGGCTTTAAAAGAACTACGAGCAAATAAAATATAATTATGTTAAATCCAAATTTAAAATTAAATCCGAAAATATTTAATCCTGATGTGGAACAAGTGCCAATTAGAAAAGGTTTCGGGCAAGGACTTTTGAAAGCGGGGGAAGAAGATAAAAACATTGTGGCATTGTGTGCGGACTTGACTGAAAGTACTCAGATGCATTTGTTCGCCGAAAAATTTAAAGACAGGTTTATCGAAATGGGAATAGCCGAACAGAATCTGGTTACTGTGGCAAGCGGAATGGCAGCTATGGGAAAGATTGCTTTTTGTTCATCGTATGCGATGTTTTCACCTGGACGAAGTTGGGAACAAATCAGAACTACCATTTCGTATAACGACCGTAAGGTTGTGGTGGTTGGATCACATGCTGGAATCTCGGTTGGACCGGACGGAGGAACTCACCAAGCGTTGGAGGATATCGGACTGATGCGAATGATTCCTAATATGGATGTTATTTCTCCATGTGATGCAATCGAAGCGAAAAAAGCTACTATCAAAATAGCAAAGACAAAAGAGCCAGCTTATTTACGTTTAGCTCGAGAAAAAACTCCGATTATTACGACCGAAGAAACTCCTTTTTCTATTGGTACGGCACAAATTTTCTGGATACCGGAGGTGGGACTTGCGCAAGTCGGGATTATCGTTACCGGTGGATTAACTCATCGAGCGTTGGTTGCAGCCAAAGAACTTGAAGCAGAAGGAATAAAAACAAAAGTTATGAACCTGGCTTCCATCAAGCCGCTTGATACCGAAGCAATCATTACACTCGCCAAAGAAACGAGAACGATAGTAACTATAGAAGAACACCAAATTGCCGGAGGGCTTGGTGGTGCAATAGCAGAGGTTTTAGCGCAAAATTATCCGGTGCCGATTGAATTTGTCGGAGTAAGAGACTTATTCGGACAATCAGGTACTCCGGACGAACTCATCGAACATTATAGAATGGGAAAAAATTCTATTAAAGAAGCGGTTCGAAAGGCTTTAAAAAGGAAAAACTAAATTTTTGTCGGCTTGTAGTCTGTCGGAGCATTTTTGAGTCCCTCTTCCAATTTTTCGAGTGATAAAAGTCCGGAGTGAGCACCGATTTGTCCCACTACCGATTTCGCGTTGATGGGTCCCAGGGCAAAAGCTTCAAGCGGAGTTTTACCCAATGCAAGGGCACAAACAATAGTGGAGGAAAAGGCATCTCCGGCTCCGGTGCTTTCTAGTACTGGGGTATTATCTTTGTATGCGGAGATATGCCAAAGTTCATTGTTTAAATAAAGATAGGCACCATTTTCTCCGTCACTCAGGGAAACTATCTTAGGTCCTAATGTATGAATACCTTGGCATAGTTTCAAAATATCTTTTTTTTCCGTATTGAGAATTTTTTTGGCTTCTTCTAAATTCGAAAAAAATATTTCTGTCCGGGCATAAATTTCTTTTAGGATATCACTTCCCAATTTAATTTGAAAAGTACCTGGCTGGAAAGCGAGTTTTACATTTATATGTCTCTTTAAGTAATCAACAATTTCATCATGAAATCGAGTTGAATTTTCGCCCAAGGAAGTTAAATAAATCCAAGCAGGAGCCTTATATTCTTCCGATTCTTTGGTCTTGGTCCAAGAGCGTTCGTAATTTTGATGATTCACCAAGATGGTGCGGTCAATATCGTACCAAAGGACATAATTGTAACTGGAAGGTTTGCCAGTTTCAATTTTTACAAAAGTTTGATCAATCTTTTCTTTTTTAAATACCTCCAAACAATCTTTTCCATATTGATCGTCACCGATATTGGTCATAAGGGCAGTAGAAAGTCCCAAGCGGGAAGCACATATTGAAACGTTGCCACTATTCCCAGAAGCTGGAATGACTGTTACTGATTCATAAGGAACTTTATCTCCAAAACGAAGGCATAATTCACAGCCCTCTTTGTCAATATTACAGTGGACGTGGGCGTCTTTTAACTTGATAAATGCATCTGTCACGATATCCCCAATTGCTAAGAAATCTATTTTCTTCCCAATATTTTCCATGATATTATTGTAGCATAATATAAAATATTAAAAACAAAGTTATGAATAAAAAATAATTTTGGTTTTAGTGATTTTTAGCTTTTTTTTTCGGAGTATATTTTGTCAGAGCCAGTGTAGTAATAAATGAAATACAAATCGCTTCATAGGTTTATTGCTTACTTCACTCATTATGGTATATTATATCCGTCACAGAAAAATTATTAGTAAAGTTTATGACGACTTTAATATTATCGACGAATAAATATGTTTAAAAATTTTTTATTAAAGAAAATGCTGCGTACCCAAGGGATACCTGAGTCACAGATAGATATGGTTATTACGATGATGGAGAAAAATCCGGAACTTTTTAAAAAAATTGCGGAAGAAATTCAAGCGAAAATTAAGGGTGGAACGGAACAACAAGCCGCTTCGATGGAAGTAATGCAAAAATATGAAGCTGAACTCAAAAAACTAATATAGTTTTTGTTTAATCATTTTAATATGTTAATATTTAAGAATATGAAGAAATTTATGTCTTTTTCTAATAAGAAAAAAGTTATCGTAGTTTTTGGTGCTATTTTGGCGGTGATTGTTCTCGTATTAATATTCAAAAGCAATAATAAAAAAGAAGAAACTATAATGGTAAGTGTTGGTGATTTTAAAAATCAGGTTTCAATATCTGGGAAAGTTGTCCCGGCAGAAGGCGTTGATTTGGGTTTTAAAAGTGGTGGGCTAGTTGATCATATTTACTTTAAAGTGGGAGATTTGGTCAAAAAAGGACAAACAATCGCGGCTCTTGATTCAGCTGACCAGAGAGGCACGCTTTTAATTGCAAAATCAAATTATGAAAAAATAGTTAATGGGGAAACCAGTGCCGATATCAACGTGGCTAAGGCGGCTGTTGAAACTGCACAGGTCTCTTTAGATCAAACAAAACTGGCACAAGATCAAACGGTGGCAAATGCAAAAAAAAGTCTTCTTAATTCTGGCTTCTTGGCAGTTACCAGTGGAACCCAAACAAGCTTAGACGGAGCTCCAATAATTTCTGGTACTTATCTTTTAGAGAAAGAGGGACAGATGAAAATCACCGAGTATCCTTCTTCGGGGGGAATGTCTTTTCGGGTGAGTGGATTAATTGTAGCGACGGGGATGGTTAGCACAATCACTCCGCAAGCAATTGGCACGACCGGTCTTTATATTAAATATCCTGGGGCATTAAATGATACCGAATGGATTGTAAATATTCCCAATACCCAGTCCTCACAATATCTTCAAAATTTGAATGCTTATCAAGCAGCTCTCTCTACTAGAACTCAGATGATTGCAAATTCTGAAGCGGTGTTAGAACAAGCAAAAGCTGCTTTTGTCTCGAAACAGGCTAGTGCTCGTCCGGAAGATATCGCAGCAGCAAATGGTTCGCTTTTGTCGGCTCAGGGATCATACGACGATCGATTTGTGGTAGCTCCTTTTGACGGTCAAATTACCAAAATGGACGCGAAGGTCGGGGAAGTAGCCACCCCAAATGTTTCGGAAATAGCAATGATGTCTATTGGCTCTTTCCAAATCGAAAGTTATGTTCCGGAAGTGAATATTGCTTCTGTTTCAATCGGAAACCAAGCGAATGTTACCCTGGATGCTTATGGGTCTGACGTAATATTTCTCGCGAAAGTTGTTTCAATTGATCCAGCCGAAACAATTCGAGATGGAGTTTCTACCTACAAAACAAAACTGCAGTTTGATGAAAATGATCCTCGGGTAAAATCCGGGATGACTGCAAATGCATCGATTACGACCTTTAATAAGCCGAATGCGATAGTAATTCCAGAAGGAGTAATTTTTAAAAAAAACGGTAAAAAATTTGTTAAAATTAAAAATGGTGAAAAAAATACAGATGTTGAGATAATTACTGGGAGTGTCTCCTCTTTGGGGCAAGTAGAAGTTGTTTCTGGACTAAAGGGGGGAGAAATAGTTGTTCTTAATCCTGTGTAAAATAATATGTTTTCATCCTTAAATATTCGGATTGGCTTTTTTCTAGCCAAACGTCAAATAAAGAGATCAAATCCTTGGACAACTACCCTCATAATTTTTGTGATGTTTTTTACCTTTTTGAATTTGGTGGTAGTAAGTGGGGTATTGGTTGGGCTAATTCAGGGGGCAGTGGATGCGGTTCGAGCTCATTATACAAGTGATGTGATAATTTCAAACTTGAGTGATAAAACATATATTGAAAACAGTCCAAGCGTAGTTTCTCTTATTAAATCATTGCCGGAAGTTCAGGCTGTTACTGCTAGATATCTTAAAGGTGGAACGGTCGAAGCAAATTACAAAACTAAAATTAAGGAAACAGATAAGTCCGATATCGCTGCCGCTACCATAACAGGCATTGACCCAATAGCCGAAGATTCGGTTACCAACCTTTCTAAATTCATTGTTGAGGGTTCGTATTTAAAACCGGATGATTACGATCAGGTCTTACTGGGAGCTTATTTGGATAAAAAATATTTGGCGGTTGACTCTCCAGGATTTTCGACTCTTACCAATGTTGCTCCTGGAACAAAAATAAGGGTAAATGTAAATGGGATAACTCACGAGGTAATCATCAAGGGAATTATTAAAGCAAAAGTGGACGAGCTTTCAATGCGAGTATACTTTGTTGATTCACAATTGCGGAGTATGATTGGGCGGAGTGATTATAATGTTTCGGAAATTTCAATAAAATTAAAACCGGGAAGTAATCCCGATTTGGTCCGTGATATTTTAAAAAAGAATGGGGTAGATAAGGTTGCAAAAGTTCAAACATTCACCGACGCAGAACCAAAGTTTATTAAAGATATGATTGATACATTTGCCTTACTCGGGAATTTACTTTCATCGATTGGATTGGTAGTTGCTTCAATTACAATTTTTATTGTTATATTCATTAATGCCATTACGCGGCGGAAGTTCATAGGTATCCTAAAAGGGATTGGGATAAGTGAACAAGCAATTGAAGTATCTTATATTCTGCAATCTTTCTTTTATGCATTGTGTGGTTCGATCATCGGGCTTTTGGTCCTATATCTAGTACTTCAGCCTGCAATGGCAGCTCATCCCATTGATTTTCCTTTTAGTGATGGGATTTTGGTTGCTCCACTTGGGAGTACTTTGTTGCGTATTGGGCTTCTGATGATTACTACTATCGTTGCGGGATTTATTCCAGCTCGTTTGGTCGTTCGAAAAAATACCTTGGATTCAATTTTAGGAAGAAATTAAATTTATGATTGAAATAAAAAATTTAACTAAATCATTTAAAGATGGGGATAGCGAAACGAAAGTTCTGAAAGGAATTGATTTTCGAGCGGAGAGTGGGGAATTCATCGCGATAATGGGACGTAGTGGCGCCGGAAAAAGTACCTTGCTTTATCAGATGAGCTTGCTTGATGAACCAACTTCTGGCGATGTGGTTATTGATGGGAAGGATGCTTCTTCTCTTAGTGTGGAAGAAAAAACTTTGTTCCGTCTTTTCGAGCTAGGATATGTTTTTCAAGATTATGCATTATTGCCAGAACTTACTGCACTTGAAAATGTTTCCTTGCCACTTTTAATGCAAGATGTGCCAGAACAAATTGCAAGAAAAAAGGCAACAGAGGCATTAACTTTGGTTGGTTTAGAAAAAAGATTGAATAATTTACCAAGCAAACTCTCAGGGGGGGAACAACAAAGAGTTAGTATCGCCCGAGCGATTGCACACCGCCCAAAAATATTATTTGCCGACGAACCTACTGCGAACTTGGACAATGAATCTTCTCGGATTGTAATGGAAATTTTTAAACAATTACACAAAGAAGGTCAAACCATAATAATGGTAACCCACGAACCGGAATACAGTAAGATTGCCGAGAGGACAATTCATCTCGATGACGGAAAAATAATTTCAATCAATAAAAACTAAAAATGACGAACAGCATTCGTCATTTTTAGTTCATAAATCGGTTATATATTTGTGTTTGTTTTTTTTGGAGCTAAAACAGTTGAATCTTTTTGTTTTTATTTAATATACCCCTCAGGGATCTGGAGGATTCCCCAAAGCCCAAGTGATTCTTTTTTCTTTTTTAAGTTTTTCAATCTTGTATTTTATCTCAGGGCCGATAACCAAAAATTTGTAAAAATGTTCCGCTAGTTTTTTTTGTGTTTGTGAATTTGTTCTCATATAATATTAATGTTAAATTAATAATATTTCACATATCATTTAATATAGTTTTAACATTATAGCTCTCTTATATTTCAAAAGTCAACGTATAAAAGAGGAAAAATGTGTTAATACTGTGGATAACTTTAATTAAAACTTAACATTTGACTATTGCATAGTGTTTTTGAATATGATATAAATGTCTATATGACAATATTAATTATTGAAGATGAAGAAAAACTAGTGAAAATATTGGAAGCTGGACTAAAAGAGGAAAGATATGCTGTAGATACTGCTTTAGATGGCGAACAAGGATTAAAAAAGGCCTTAAGTAACGAATATTCTTTAATAATTCTTGATATTATGCTTCCAAAAAAAGACGGTTTTGCAGTCTGCAAGGAACTTAGAGATCATCAGATTCAGACCCCTATCATAATGCTTACTGCCCGCGAAAGGGTTGAAGACCGAGTAACAGGATTAAATGCTGGAGCGGACGATTACATAATGAAGCCGTTTGGATTGGAAGAATTGTTTGCCCGAATCCGAGCAGTGTTACGACGCAGAAAGACAGCGGATTCAGATATCTGGAAAATTGCTGACATTATTATGGATAAAAATAAACATGAGGTTACCAGAGCAGGAGTATCGGTTCCTCTTACTCCAAAGGAATACAGAATCCTGGACACTTTAATGACGAATAAAGGGCAAGCAATAACAAAAAGGAGACTGATTGATGAAGTCTGGGGTCCTGGATTTAAAGAATCAAATAATGAACTAAATGTCCACGTGGCGTATTTGCGCCGAAAAATTGACGGAGAGAGAGCTCAACCACTAATTCACACAGTGCGGGGAGTAGGATATCTATTGAAAGAATAAACTTTTAATGCTATGAAAAAAGAAAGTAGCATAGTTAAAAAAACAAAAAATTTAAGTAAAAATATTGGCAGTATTATTCCTGAAAGTATTTTTTACGCTGCGCTTGAGGCAACCGCCAATGGTGTAGTAATAACCAATAAGAAAGGCGAAATTGAATGGGTTAATGGTGCATTTACTGAACTTACCGGATACACTTTTCTGGAAGCTATAGGAAAGAACCCAAAAATTTTAAAATCATGGGAGCAGAGTGATGATGTCTATAAAAATTTATGGTCCACAATTTCTGCCGGAAAAGTGTGGTATGGAGAAATAGTAAACAAGAGGAAAGATGGCAAATTGTATATCGAAGAAATGACCATTTCTCCTGTTGTGGAGGATGAGGGTAAGGTAACTCATTTTATTGCTATTAAACAAGATATAACTTCTCGAAGATTGGCTGAAGAAAAATTACGTGAAAGCGAAGAGCGTTTGAATTTTGCAATGAATACGAGCCACACCGGAGTATGGGATTTAAATTTGTTGGACCATACGGCTTTCAGATCTTTAGAACATGATCGCATTTTTGGGTATCCTAAACTCTTACCAGAGTGGACTTATGAAATGTTTCTTGACCACGTTCTGCAAGAAGATCGGGAAGAGGTTAGTTCAAGATTCAATTATGCAATAAATAATAAAAGTGATTGGAGTTTTGAATGTCGCATCAGACGGGTAGACGGCGAGATTCGCTGGATTTGGGCAACTGGACGTCATCATATTAATAAAGCTGGGGCGCTGCAAAGTATGTTGGGGATTGTGCAGGATATTACTGAACAAAAAAAAGCTGAACAAGAAACTCTGAAAACCGAATTCATTGCCGATGCCACTCATGAGCTTCGTACCCCGCTTGCAATTATTCGGGGAAATATTGACCTTCTGGCAAGGTCTGGTCTAAGTAGCTCGGGTCAAAACGAGAAAATCAATGCAATAAATGGAGAAATTGAACATTTAACCGAGCTTCTTTCGGACTTGACCTTGCTTGCTTCAAAAGGGAATGAAGCATACGGAAAGATAAATCTTGAAAAAATAAATTTGAATCTCTTCTTAGAAAAGATAGTGAAAAGGTGCGAGATCCTGGCTTCGAAAAAAAATATTTCTATTAATTTCAAAAAAAGTCCGGACTTTTCTTTTTGCGGCGACAAAGTATATTTGGAGAAACTTTTTTTGAATATTATTAAAAATGCCATTACCTATGGAAGAGAGAAAGGAAAGGTAACTATCTCTTCGATATTAGAAAATAGATTTTTTCATATTGACGTGGCTGATAACGGAATCGGAATCAAACAAGAAGAAATCACGTTTATTTTTGATCGCTTCTACCGAACAAAAGAAGCAAAATCAAACAAACACAAAGGCTCCGGGCTAGGGTTGTCTATTTCAAAATGGGTGTCAGAAGCACATGGTGGAGAAATAAAAGTTTTGGAGTCTTCTCCCAAAGGGACTACTTTTAGGATTTCCCTACCATTAGGAGAAATTTAATAATAGTTAAATTTATATTAAATTTTATTAACACTTTATCCACAAAAAGTCCATTTTTAAGTGTTGACTTTATTTTTTACAAAAGTATTATTAAATTAAGGTTAAATAAAGGTCGGGTATTAATAACCAAAATAAAACTATGCTTAATAAAACAATAAAATCAATTAAAAATGTCAAATTGAATAAAAGGTTCTCGTGGGAGAAAGAGCAAGGAGGAAAAAAAGAAAAAAAAGATGGAGAACTCCTTGAGATCTGTGTAAAATGTTATTCCTTTAAATATGACAACGCGTGGCACTTTGAAAAGCCGTCGTATTTGGAATACGAAAACCGCGAGGAGCAAGTACCGGTCAAATTCACGAGATGTAGTATGTGCATTGAAGAATCTTTAGCAATGGAAAATTTTGACGGAATGGAATTTGCTTAAAATCGTAAAACGGTTTTGCCTTTAGATAAATAATTATGACATTTAATAGTAAATATTAACACTTATATGACAGAGATTTTAAAATCCGACGTTTTTTTCTTTATCAGTTCTATCGCTGTCATTATTTTAACAATAATCTTAATGATTGCTAGTTTTTATTTGATCAAAATTCTGAGAAACTTTTCCGATATTTCAATAATTTTAAAGGAAGCAGCTCTGGATGCAGAGGAAAGTTTTTCTGAAATTTTGCAGACGGTGAGGAGGAATACTTTTTTAAATTTTATTGTAAGAAAGATTTTTGGTAGAAGGTAGTATTAATAGTGTTAATATAAAAATTTATGCATATATATCACAAAAACAAAGGATTTAATAAAGGAGTGGCCGTGGGGTTGGGGGGTGGCAGCTGCTTCCGCAATTGCATATTTAATGTTTGGTCCAAATGCAAAAAAAACCAGAAAATTGTCAGTGGCTGGACCCTTAAAATGAAAGCAGAAATTATTGAAAAGCTCGAGAATTTGGAAGAAGTGACCGAGTCTATTTATAATGAAATCGTGGACGCAGTAGCAGCTAGATATGAGAAGGCTAAAGATATTGATATAGATGAATTAAAAGAAGCAATCAAAGACATTAAAAAACATTGGAAAGTTATCTCAAGTGAAGCAACAAAAAAATAGTTTAGCGTAATACACTTGAAATATATTTGAACCTTTTTGGTGATGTTATAATAACAATTTTTAGAAAATTAAATATATGTTTGGAATAATACTTTTTATAGTATGTACTGTACCCCTTTCATTGCACGTCAACCTTGTTAGCTAAATCATATCTTTTAGGCGCCAAAAGTGCAAATTGTACTGGCGACATTTTTAAAGCGGAATGGATTCTGGTGTGATTGTATTTGTAAATCGTTTGATATAT
>CAIQAL010000030.1 GCA_903869825.1 uncultured bacterium | reverse complement strand
GACCTTTGACTTGATATAATCGCATCTTAGGAAAAATGAAGTCCGTTCGACTTGCATGCCTTATCCACGCCGCCAGCGTTCATCCTGAGCTAGGATCAAACTCTAACTAAAAGTTAGAACGAAACAAAACAAAAAACAGCATTGATTTTTGTCTAATATGTTTGATCACTGTACTCAATAAAATTATTGTAAAAATAGATTGTAAACTTGCATTTACATTCTCAACCTATTCACTTTTCAAAGATTGGAAACAAAAACGCCTTATCCACTAGGACTAGACGCTTGAATGAGTATATACGAAGCGCAAGTCTATGTCAAGCGGGTCACTTGATACTAAAATACCCTTCTAAAAGAAGGGTATTTTAAAAAAATGATTACTGCTGCGGAGTGACCGGTGCTACATTTGATTGGTAGATTTCTTAACCCGAAGAATCGGAACCACCACAACCAAAGCATAGCTAATCCAGTAATAAACTGAGGAAAACATTCCAGGAGCGAATCTTTGAGAAATTAACAAGTCTAAAATTATCCCAGCCACTACCCAAACCAAACCATACTTCACTGCTTCCAGGGTGTTTACTGGTTTAACAAATCCGGTTAAAATGAACACAACAATCGCTGAAAGTAGAATAAAAATTATTTGTGCCAAAGAAGATTCTGTCGGAATCTTGTAGGCGACAAAAATACAGATAATTACAAAAACAATTATCCAAAGCAAAACTCCGAACCCAATTCCCTTCTTCCAATTAAGTTTCATAATTTTACAAAAATAACCAATTAATAATAAGGACCTTTTATTTTTTTACTTCTCACTAATTATATACCTGTCTAAGATAGCTTCAAACATGAAAGGCACAACGATGGTTGCATCGGATTCGATAACAAACATCGGAGTGTGTTTGGTGAGTTTGTCCCAAGTAATTTTTTCGTTTGGTGTCGCTCCAGAGTAAGATCCATATGAGGTCGTGGAATCCGAAATCTGACAGAAGTATCCCCAAGGCCTGACTTCTTTTTTCAAATCATATTTAATTGAAGGCACTACGCAAATCGGAAAGTCCCCTGAAATTCCTCCACCAATTTGAAAAAATCCCAGCCCTGGACCATTCTTTGCAAGCCCGGTGTACCTGTCATATAAGTACATCATATATTCCACTCCAGTTTTCATAACGGTCGGACTTACTTCCCCCGCTTTGCAATAGCCAGCAAAAATATTTCCAAGAGTAGAATCTTCCCAGCCAGGAACTACAATCGGTAAATTCTTTTTGGCCGCTTCAAGCAACCAACAAGCCTCCGGGTTACCTTCGTATTTATCTTTTAATTCATCGGACAAAAGTATTTGATAAAAATATTCATGTGGGAAATATCGCTCACCTTTCGTTTCTGCTTCTTTCCATCTCTTTAGGATAATCGGCTCCACTACCCGAAAAGCTTCTTCTTCCGGAATAGAGGTATCGGTCACTCGACGTTCTCCGCGATTTAAAATATCTTCATCGTCTTGTTTGGTAAAATATCGGTAGTCCGGATAATCTTTATAACTATCGTGGGCTACGAGCCGAAAGACAGACTCTTCCAAGTTCGCCCCAGTGCATGATATTGCATGGATTTTTTCGTTTTTAATCATTGGCGCAAGAGTAATCCCCATTTGAGCAGAAGACATTGCTCCCCCCATCGCAACCAACATTTTTCCTCCATCGTCCAAATGTTTTTTAAAAGCCAAGGTAGCATCTTTCATTTGACGCGCATTAAAGTTAAAAAATAATTTTTGGAATAAACCTAAAACACTATTTTCATTTTGCATATTATTTATTATACCCTGTAGTGAATTTTTTGCAAAAATCTACTACGGGGTTATACAATAATATAAAACAAAAAAAAGATGCCTCTTAGGGGCATCTTTTTTTTATAACTAACTATTTAATTAATTCCTCTTTACCTAAACAACAATAGAAACAATTTTTGTCACTAGAAAAACATTTTGGGTCTGTTGGCGTCCAATTACCATTGAAAGTATGTGTTTTGCAATTGGTACTGGAACAAGAACAATCAACTGCTTTGGGGATAAGGGTCACGACTTGTTGTTGTTTTTCTTTTACAGAAAAAGGAGGGCTGATTATCATATAAATTGATAAAATCATTGTAACAAAAACTAATACCCAATAAATTAAAATTTTTATTGTTTGTTTCATTTGTCTAAAATAAAAATTTAGAAAATCCTAGTATTTAGTTACTCTTTGATGGATCGACCGCAAATGAAGATGATTTTGAACAAGCACACGAAGCAGTACAGCCTGGAGTTATACATGAACATTGTGAACACCAATGCGCTGTGGATGATGATGATTGTACTGGATCACAACCATATACACCACAGCCATTTCCTGTGCATGTGCCAGTACAAGTAAATGTTCCTTGTTGTGGTCCATCATTTTCATTTTGAATATTAATTTGTGATACTTTAACATTCCTATTTAAGACAGAATCATAATATCTAATTGTAGTTATAGGATTCAATTTATCTAACGCTGTAGTTGGAGTTGGAGTTGGAGCCAGAGCCGGGTTAATTACCAATCCCTGGTTACTTTTACTTCGATTCATATTACTTACAGTAAACCATCCTACACCAATAATAATCAATAAAATTAAAACAGCTCTTATT
>CAIQAL010000029.1 GCA_903869825.1 uncultured bacterium | reverse complement strand
GAAAGAGCCATAACTTTTTTTGTCGACACTTCTTTCAAAAAACCATACAAAACAAGGCTAAAAATAAATAAAAATGCAAACACGTTTATTGCTTTTTTCATCTATATATTATACCTCAAACATAAAAAAAGTCACTGTTAATAACCTGAAAACTTATTTTTTTATTTTGTCGGGCTGCTGGGAATCGAACCCAGTCTACACCCTCCCGAAGGGTGCGTACAACCGGTATACTACAGCCCGATAAAATTTGCGAAGGCGAGAGTTATAAAACTCTTTTCAAAATGTGCTCTACAATATAATGCATCCTAGTACCGACGAATTCACAAGACTTCTCAAAAGGGGAACCAGCTTTCAGGTCTGGTAAAAATTCTACGCCGACAAGGTATATTCCGCGTTTCGGGTGTAAAACAAAATTGCTTTTAAGATATTCTTCGGCGTTAATATGGCGATAAATATCTTTGGATAGTACTATTAATTTTTCTTTTTCTTCGTTTGAGTAACTTCCTATTGGTAGAGTGTACAATTCTTGTCCACGAAAATCTGGGATTGAATGCACTGAAGCAGTTCTGTCTGAAATAAATTCTTCGACTAGAATGCTTTTCCCGTGGATGGTAATATCCTCGATTGCGTCAACCAATTCTGGAAAAGTTTGAGCCAAGTGAACTCCAATATTCGGATCGGGAGTGAGAGATTTTACAAGCCAAGGAGGAGAAAATTTTTCGTGGACTTCTTTTGCTTTTTTAATGGCATATCTTTCTCTCGGACCATCCATTTCTTTTTGATAAAAAGAAAGAATCAAATATCTCGGCATTTTTACTCCGATATTTTGTAAGTGACTCGCAAGCATTGTGCGCGAATCCGCCAAAGCTTGTGAAAAAGATGATGCACCGACATTTGGAATAAATAAATTTTCAAGTACTGATGAAAAGCTCGGATGGCTCGCGTTCCAAACTACATCAACTTTATTTATCAGCTCTACTGGCTTTATTGGTAATCCTCCACAATGCCAAAGTCCATCCCGGTCGATTAAAATATCTACCGGCTGCCAGTCTGCAGACAAATTTTCAGTAATTTGAGAAATGACTTGCCCACCTTCTCGTAAGGAATTTTCATAATATTCTCCGAGTCCTCCACGGAGGACTCCTACCCTTTTTTTATTTATGACTTCTGACATACGTATATTATAGCAAAAAAATTACTTTAAAACTTCTTAAACATCACAAACTTTAACAAAGTAAAATAGTGACCAAGACTTTTATTTTTGATAACAACTGGACTAATTCCTATATTTTTAATGTCTTTCACCAGATAACTTCCATTCTTATATGGGATAATTTTATCAGCTTTGGAAAGATATACTTCAATCTCTTTACCAGCTAGCCCATTTATATTATTTTTAGGGTCTAAATCTTGCCAATCTTTTTCCAATTCTTTTAAATTTATGTGATGCTTCGCTATTTGATTCCTTAGTTTTCTTGTTCCAACCCCTCGCCACAAACTATCGGAAAGCGAATCTCCGGGCACCACTAAAATAACTCTGTTTACATCTTGATTTTGATTGCTCACCATGAGTGCATTCACGCACCCTAGACTCATGCCAAGCATAATGATTTCTTTAAATTTGTGTTTTTCTTTTATTTCAAAAATATCTTTTTTTATTTCTTTTTCAATTTCTTTGAAATATTCTTCAGTCAAATTGACATTCTCTGATAAAATTTTTATGGGAAATTGATAAATCAAACACGAATATCCTGCTTGCAAAATTCTTTTTTTTAAAATACGCATTGGGAATTGCGAAATAGTCGCCTGCCAATATGGAGCAATGACATAAAGTTTCTCTGACTTACTGTGAAAAAAGTACTTACCGAGTTTTCGGACAATCGTAGCCTCCGACAGTCTATCTCGCACGTTTGTAATTATTTCATCGATGCTTAGTGACATATTATTTGATTATAACAATAAATACATACTGTGAACAAACTCAAATACGCAAAAACCACCAGTTTCCTAGTGGTTTTTATGCTGTTCTATGTTTTGTTTCGTTCTACTTTATTAGCTTGTCTTTCCAAGCAGTCAAATCATTTTTAGGAAATGTGATCATTTTCCATTGTGTCGTCAATTGAGCGACACAATACCGACTCAATAAGTTAAACCTCTCCGAGGTCAGTTCTCATTTGAGATGAGAACTCAATCCTAATAAATTAAGATTGCAACGATTTTCAAATTGAATTAATCCACGACCAGCTTCCGCTAGCCGTGCCTTGTTACGACTTAGTCCCTGTCACCGAGCTTACCTTAGGACCCACTTATATGGATACTTCGGGTATTCCCGGCTCCCTTGACTTGACGGGCGGTGAGTACAAGACTTGAGAACGTATTCACCGCAGTTTAGCTGACCTGCGATTACTAG
>CAIQAL010000028.1 GCA_903869825.1 uncultured bacterium | reverse complement strand
TCGATTTGAGTGTAAAACGTAGATGCGTGAGACAGGTTGGTCTCCTATCTACTGCACTCGTTGATTCTTGAGGAGATTTGCTTCTAGTACGAGAGGACCGAAGTGAACTGACCTCTGGTGTACGAGCTCTACTGCCAAGTGGACTGCTCGGTAGCTATGTCGGGAATGGATAACCTCTGAAAGCATCTAAGAGGGAAGCCAGCTCCAAGATTAGGAATCGTTAAGAACCCTGAGAGATGATCAGGTTGATAGGCTTTAAGTGGAAGCGCGGTAACGCGTTAAGCTGAGAAGTACTAATGTTTCGATTCCTGTTAAGAAATTTGGAAACCATAATAAAATATCAAAATAAAAAACAAAAATTTAAATCAAATTTTTAGTGTTGGTGATTTGTCGCAAGTGTTACACCTCTTCCCATTCCGAACAGAGAAGTTAAGCCTTGTTGAGCCGATGATACTCTTATTGGGGAAAGTAGGCTATCGCCAACACTAAGTATTTGATTCTAAAAAACCTTAGAAAACTAGGGTTTTTTTATGTTTTATTTTAATAGTTGACTTAAAATCATTTTGGGTATATATTCATAAAGGAGGGTCGAGATTAAAAACAAGCAAAAAACAAAATGGTAAGACCAAAGTGTGATAAAAAAATCGGTTTTCATCCGAAATATGTCAAATTTAAACCAGAAGGTTGCTGTAAAGACGAAAAATTTATTGATATTGAAATTGAGGAAGCGGAAGCGCTTCGGCTAAAAAATATAAAAAATTTAAGTCAAAAATTATCAGCGAAGGAAATGGGAATTTCTCAGAGTACTTTTCAAAGGATTTTGGTATCTGCCTATAAAAAAGTTTCTAGGGGATTAATAGAGGGCAAAATTATTAAATTAAATAAAAAATAAATTATGAGTAATGTAAAAGAATTAGTGGAAGATTTAACAAAAATGATTGGTGAAGGGAAAATGCTGGAAGCATTTGAAAAATATTATGCTGACAATGTAGTTATGCAAGAAAACGAAACTACTCCCAGAGTTGGGAAAGACGTTAACCGGGAATATGAGAAAGCTTTTGTTTCGGGAATTGTTGAAGTGCACGGATCAAAAATTATTGGAGTAGCGACCGGAGATGATTATGCCACAGTAGAGTCTTTTATGGATGTTACTCACAAAGATTGGGGACGAATCGCTCGTACTCAAGTTTCTGTTCAAAAATGGGAAAACGGAAAAATTGTAAATGAAAAGTTTTATTACGACACAAAGTAAATACCGAAAGGGAGATTCTTCTTAGGAACATTTTTTCAATAAAATCCACTCCACAATCGAGTGGATTTTTGCTATGATAGGGAATATGAATTGGGCGACAAAAAGGAGACTATTTTATCTGTTTATCGTGGTTCTAGTGGTTGGCTTTTTGGGCTATTTAATCATTTCTCCCTATTTTAACAAAACACCGACTTGCACAGACAATAAACAAAATGGTTACGAAACGGGAGTTGATTGTGGTGGAACATGCCAGATTGCTTGCACAAGGCAGGTGGACCAAATTTCGATTATTTGGGCTCGAGCATTTCGGGTAGTGCCTGGTAGATATAATGCTGTTGCTTATTTGATTAATCACAATCCGACGAATGCAATTAATAAAATAAAATATAGTTTTCGTTTTGCTGATAAGGATAATGTATATCTAGGGAAACGAGATGGTGAAACCTTTATTCCAGCAGGAGGAAAATTTGCTATCTTTGAACCAGCGATTGATATGGGAAACGGGATTCCTGTTTATACAACATTTGAGTTTACTGAGAACCTGGTTTGGAAAAATGTTTCTCTAGACTTGATTAAACAAGTAAAAATCTCACTCTCCAATATTAGTCTCGAAAATGAAAATACTAATCCAAAACTTTCTGCTATGGTCAAAAATGAGTCTCTATTCAGAATTCCGGAAGTTTCCTTCGTAGCACTTTTGTATGATGCAACGGGAAACGTAGTGAATGCTAGTCATACTTATCTTGATGTTCTTTTAAAAGAACAAAGTACAGATATAAATTTTACTTGGCCTGAACCAATGTCAGGCCCCGTTGTCTCAGAAGAAATAATCCCGATGTTTGATATTTTCTCAGCTAAACTGAAGTAAACGATGATAGAAAAAGTAACAAAAAGAATAGATTGGCTCTTGGTATTTTTTATTGTTCCTATTGTTTTGGCAGGCCTTTTTACGATGAAAGTTTTTATCCCGAGCGAGGGAAGTAGTAATTTTTTCGGGAAACAAATAATTTTGATTCTGGTGTCATTTTTAGTTTTTTTTGCTTTTTCTTTTATTGATTTTCAGTTTCTTAAACGAACAAATGTGATAGTTTTTTTATATGTTTTATTTTGCGGTATTCTTTTGGGGCTTTTTATTCTAGGGACTGTCACACACGGAGCAAAAAGTTGGTTTAACTTTGGTAGTTTTTCTTTTCAGCCTTCGGATATTATGAAGCTTGTGCTGGTTCTTATTTTGGCAAAATATTTTTCTCGCCGACATGTCGAAATCAAAAATATTAAACATATATTTATTTCCGGATTGTATGCTTTGATACCATTTCTTTTGGTTTTTTTGCAACCGGACTTTGGTTCGGCAATTATAATTTTTCTTATCTGGCTTGGAATGGTCTTGGTCTCTGGGATTTCAAAAAAACACCTTCTATTTGTATTTCTCTCGGGAATGCTAGCATTTGTGGTGCTTTGGTTTTTTGTTTTTGCACCTTATCAAAAAGCTCGGATTGCAAATTTCATTAATCCATTAGCGGATATTCATGGTACTGGATATAACTCTTTTCAGTCCACAATCGCAGTCGGCTCCGGCCAAATTTTTGGAAAAGGGCTTGGTTTTGGGACTCAGTCTCGTTTGAAATTTTTACCGGAGAATGAAACAGATTTTATTTTTGCCGCTTTTGCTGAGGAATGGGGATTTGCTGGAGCGATGTTGCTGCTTTTACTTTTCGGTCTCATCATTTGGCGAATTTTATATTTTGCTTCTCATGGAGCGACGAATTTTGAAATGCTTTTTGGAATGGGGCTAGCTATTTATTTGATGAGTCATATTTTGATAAATATCGGAATGAATGTCGGACTCATGCCAGTTACCGGGATTCCGCTTCCTTTTATGAGTTATGGTGGGTCACACCTTATAGCTGAGTTTGCTGGACTTGGAATTTTAATGAGCATGCAAAGGTATGCTAGAATAGCGCATAGGGACGATATGAAAAATGAGTTTCTTGGAGCTTAGATATAAAAAAATGATTATTGACGGAAGAAAAATAAGAGAAGAAATTTTAAGTGCGGTACAAAAAGAAATTGCCCTTTTGTCGTTTCAGCCGGTTTTTTGCGATGTGTTAGTGGGGGATAACTCTGTCTCGGAACAATATGTGAAGATGAAGGGGAAGATGGCAGAAAGAGTAGGAATAAAATTCCTGCCAGCTAATTTCCCGAAAACGATTAGTGAGAGTGAACTTACCGCAGAAATAAAGAAGCTTGGTGAAGTCCCAAACATTTGCGGGGTCATTGTGCAAATGCCCTTGCCTGAAAATTTTGACAAAAAACCTATTTTGGATTCTGTCTTGCCAAGTCTGGATGTTGATTGTTTGGGAGAAGTAGCCAGTAAAAAGTTTTATGAGAATAATAACAAAATTGGGTTTCCTACCGCTCTTGCTTGTATGGCAATTATTGGTTCACTCCACCAAGATTTAACTTGTAAAAAAATTGTAGTTTTAGGGGCTGGTGATTTGGTCGGGAAACCGGTTGCGCACTTACTCAAATCTCGAGGCTTCCAAGTTACAATTTTAACAAGACATACTGAAAATAACGAGGATTATATCAAAGAGGCGGATGTGATCATCTCCGGGATAGGACACGGAAAATATTTGACCGGAGAAATGGTAAAGCCTGGAGTTGTGATTATTGATGCCGGAACTTCCGAATCAAATGGTTCGATTGTCGGGGATGTTGACCTCGATTCGGTAAAAGATGTGGCAAGCGCTGTTTCGCCGGTTCCTGGAGGAGTAGGCCCCGTGACGGTCGCAATGCTTTTAAAAAATGTATTAGAAGTAGCCAAAACAAAAGTTTATGGAAAGTATTAATTTTGAAAATGGTAAAAAATTAGAATCCTCCAGCTATTTCCTATTAAAAACAGGCTCTATTTTCCAAAAAAGTAGATTTTTGTTAGAAGCCATTGAAGCAGGAGGAGAAAAATTTGAAGATCTAAATGAAACAGTCGATAATCTTTTCAAAAAAAAAGAATATAAAGCCTTTGGTAAATTATTTCAAATTGAAAATGAAATTGTGAGCAAGTATCTGGAGGGAAAAGTAAAGTCATTTTATGAAAAAAATAATTATAATTGGGGAGAAGTTGAAAGAGCGAAGGTATCAGAAAATTTTATCAGAATGGGAGAAATTGAAAATGAAATTGCTGGAGGAGTGGAAAAACTTTCTATTAATTATAATATAGAAAATTTTTTTAGATATCCAAAAGAAGTGCTTGTCGCTCAATTAAAAGAAGAAGAAACAGTTTTACCTTATGGAATTCTCTTAGCTCTGTATGCTCGATGGGATCAGCTGACGGAAGACAATTATAGTGCTTTTAGCCAAGTGAAACCGAACTTAGAAGAAATTTTTGAGCAGACTAAAGATAAAATGAATTTAAAGGTTTTTGAAGTTGATAGTGAACATGAAATAGAAAGAATTTTAATTTCACAGGGGAATAAATATAGACAAAACGACAAATGGTACGTATTACTCGAAGGACACAATTCTCCGATCGGCATGCTATTAAGTAAGGAAAATCATTTAAAAGACCCAAAAGATAGACCTCTAGTAGAGAAGTTTTTAAAAACACATGATACTACTTTAATTTTAACCTCTTGTCTGACGGGAAGAAAGGACGAGCTAGGTGAAAAAATTTCAAATAAATTTATCAATACTAATGTAATTGCACCGGAAGAAAAAACTAATCTTGATCATATAAAAATTAATTTTGGGGAGAAAGGTCAGGTAGATTTTGATGTTTCTTTCGTTGATAGTAAGGCTAATCTTTATAAAGCCGGTGTAAAAATAAACAATGAATAACCAAATCTTTTTCGCGCTATATGGCTTGGCTCATCAAACAACTTTCTTTGACTGGGTGTATTCTTTTTTTGCAGAAACCTTCCCATATCTTGTATTAGTCGGGGCCGGAATATTTTTACTTTTTCATCACGAAGTTTTTTCTGCAGAAAAACCATTAAAAGTTTTAGCTCAAAAATGGAAAGAAATAGTTTTGGTATTTTTTTCCGGAATTTTTGCTTGGGTTATTTCACATTTTCTAAAAATTTTATTTCATACCCCGAGGCCCTTTGTTGAGTTTTCTAATGTCCATAATCTGATAAGTGAAACAGGCTTTGCTTTTCCTTCCGGGCATGCGACTTTTTATATGGCTCTGGCATTAGCTATTTTTCTTACTCATAAAAAAGCCGGATATTGGTTTATATTTTTTGTTTTTTTAATAGGACTAGCACGAATTATTGTTGGAGTACATTTCCCGGTTGATATTCTGGGAGGATTTATCCTTGGTGCCGTGATAGCCTATCTGGTAAGAATTATCTACGACAAAATATATAAAAATAAAAACCCCGTTTAGGGGTTTTTATTTTAAGTTCTTATTTTATTTCAAAACTAGATTTAACGGTTACCATTATTTCTTTATTGATGGAAGAGGTATCATAGGTACCATAGTCGCTCACTTCTACGGAGTTCGGGGCCATTACTTGGACAACACCACTTGAGGCAGATTTCAGGGCACCAATTTTTTTACCGCCGGCTTTTGCCAATTGTTCTGCGCGAGCCTTCGCGTCTTCGACAGCACTTGCAAGTAATTCTACCCGGACGTCCGGAAGTTTAGAATAATAATATTCCAGAGAACTAGTTGAAAATAAAACCCCTTTTTCTGTCACAAGCGGGCTAGTATTTTTTGATAAGTCTGAAATCTTTTGCACATCAGCTGATTGGATTGTGATATTTTGAACTAAATTATATTTTTTATCGGTGCTTGGATTTTGTTCATACACTTCATTCATAAAAACAGGGGAGATATCTATCGATTCGGTGGGTATGCCACTTGTGGCAAGAAAATCTTTTACTTCTTTTAAGTCTGAATCCAATTTTGCATAACCATCTTTGACTGTTGATTGTCTGATAGAGCGAGTGATGGAAGTAGCCCATTTTACCTTATCAGAGAGAACTGCTTTTTTAGCAGATCCGGTAGTAGAAATATAATCCATTGAACGAAGTTTATAAAAAGTTAAGGACCCGATTGTGGCGCTTACAATCAAAGAAAGTCCTAAGATTAAACCAAAAATGGCATAGTGTTTATTATTTTCCATATTTTTTCGATTAATTAATAATTTCTATAGTTTTTTAACTATTACTATTTAAGACGTATCAAATATAAATAGATATTACATTCATTTCATAAATAATATGCTTATTAAAGCATACAAAATATCCACTTTTAAAGCAAATAGTTTGTTTAGTATTACTGATATTGTATACTTATACAATGACTACCAAAGAAGAACAAGCTAAAAAAATTGAAGAAATTTACAATAATGCAGCCAAAAATATAAATGAAAAAGGGCAACAGGCCCTGTCTTTAATCAAATCTTTAATTAAAAAAGGGGAGGTAAAAAAAATTGAAGAATTATCAAAAAAGTTAAAAGAATAATTTTATGATTAAAGGAATAGAAAATAAAAATCAAGCAAACGAAGAATTAAGGAAGGTGGAACTCAGAGTTAATTCATTGGACAGGAAAGGAAAGGATATTAAAAACCCAGAGGCACAAGAAAAAATAGAAGAAATAAGAACACTTCTAAATAGTTGGAAAGAAAGAATTTCAATAGCAAAAGAAAAATTAAGCAATTTACCGGAGGGCCCAGATGATAAAGATCTATTTAAGGAAATAGAAAAAATAAAATTTTCCATGTCTGTGGAGGAAGAAGAAGCCGAAGGGTTATTGAACAAAGTAATGAGTGAGTACAAAGAACAAGAAGAAGACATGGGAGAAAGATTTGAAGAAATACTGGCTGAAGAATTTGCAGAAAAAGCACCTCTTCTTGTGAGAGAATTGTCAAAAGAAATAGAAAATTACAAAAAAAACTTTGCAGAGTTGAAAGAAAAAGTAGAGAAACTTAATTCTTATAAATCTGATACAAAAGAAAGAATTGGACACCTCAAACGTGATGTTTCGCCCAAAAAAGCAGCTGAATTAGAAGAGGAAATGGCAAGTATGGTAGGCCAGAGTAGTGAAGAGATAGGTAGGTTGAAGCATTTAATCGCAATTGGGAAAGACATAATTTCAAACGACAATGAAGCAATCGTAAGGTATAGAAATCTCTTAGAAAATAAGTCTGGAGAAATAAATCTAAGCGAAGAAGCTAAACAGCAAATTAAATCCCAAATCGAGGCACTCCAGGAGGAACTACAAAATTTAGATAAAAATTAGGATTAAAATATCCACTATTAAAGCAAATTTGGCTGGTTTTTTCTCTTGTTTTTTGATATAATATACAAAGCAGAAAACTCGTTTTTTGCTTTCCCGCCGGTCGGCGGGTAAATATTTTTTAAGCAGAATTATAAGGATAAATTTAACATATAATGGCAAAAGAAAAAGAAGTTAAAAAGGCAGGAAATGGACATCACTATGACGCTTCGGACATTTCGGTTTTGGAAGGACTCGATCCAGTTCGGCGTCGTCCAGGAATGTATATTGGGACCACTGGTCCTGAAGGATTGCACCATTTGATTTGGGAAATTTTTGATAACTCACGCGACGAAGCGATGGGAGGTTTTTGTAATGACATTGAAGTCGTCCTTTTACCGGGAAATCGTATTCGAGTAGCGGACAATGGCCGAGGTATCCCGGTGGATATTCATAAAAAGACAAAAGTTTCTGCCCTTGAAACCGTTATGACCACGCTTCACGCCGGTGGAAAGTTTGGCGGCGAAGGATATAAAGTCTCAGGTGGTTTGCATGGAGTGGGTGCCTCTGTCGTGAATGCCCTTTCGATTTATTGCAAAGCGGAAGTGCATAAAGACGGCGGAAGATATGTTCAGGAATATTCTCAAGGAAAGAAAAAAGCAGCCGTCAAAAAAATCGGTTCCTCAAAATTGCAAGGTACAATTATCACATTCCAGCCCGACGTAGAAATTTTTAAGGATATAAAATTCGATTGGAGTACGGTGGTGAGCCATATTCGCCAACAAGCTTATTTGGTAAAAGGCCTGAATGTCTCAATCATTGATGCTCGGGAAGAGGATGAAAAAGAAATTGCTAAGCACGATTTTTTCTATTTCAAGGAAATAGGGCTTGAAGTTCCTTCCGTTTCGTTTTATTTTGAAGGAGGACTTATCTCGCTTATTAAATATTACAATAAATTTCAAAAGCCAGTCCAAAATACTATTTTTTATATTGAAAAAGAGATGGATGGAGTTGGAGTGGAAATAGCTCTTCAATACGTGGACGATATTGTAGATCGGATTATTCCATTTGCAAATAATATTTACACTGCAGAAGGAGGAACTCATGTAACGGGCTTCAAAACAGCGCTCACCAGAACCTTAAATACTTACTGTAAAAAAAATGAGATGATGAAAGAGTCGGAAGGTGGCTTTACCGGAGATGATGTTTTGGAAGGATTGACCGCAGTCATTTCCGTAAAACTTCGGGAGATTCAATTCGAAGGACAAACCAAAGCAAAGCTCGGTAGCATGGAAGCCCAAGGGGCTGTTGGAATGGTCTTTGGTGAAGCGTTTGCCAGCTTTTTGGAGGAGAACCCGGATGAGGCAAAAGCCATCATAAGTAAGTCAATTTTGGCTCTTAAAGCCCGAAAGGCAGCCAAAGCAGCAAAAGATTCTGTATTACGAAAAGGAGCCCTAGAAGGGATGACCTTGCCCGGAAAACTTGCCGATTGCCAGAGTAAAAGCGCCGAGGATTCGGAGTTGTTTTTGGTAGAGGGAGATTCGGCCGGTGGTTCAGCCAAACAAGGACGTGACCGACGGACCCAAGCTATTTTGCCACTGCGCGGAAAAATTTTAAACGTGGAACGAGCTCGGATTGATAAGATGCTTGCTTCAAAAGAAGTCCGAGCACTCGTGATTGCGATGGGAACTTCTATTGGAGATACTTTTGATCTTGAAAAAATGCGCTACCATAAAATAATTATCGCAACCGATGCCGACGTGGACGGAGCGCACATCAGGACATTGCTTCTTACTTTATTTTACCGATACTTTAGACCGATCGTGGAAGCTGGATATATTTATATTGCTCAACCACCACTTTATAAAATTAAAAAAGGAAAAGAAATAAACTACGCTTATAGTGATGAAGAAAAAATAAAAATTGTCGGGCGCGGTGCCGAAGTGACTGAAATAGAGAACGTTGAACCAGGCGAAGGAGGAGAAGAAACAGAGGAAGAAGAAAAAGAGGAAGAAAAAGAAGCAAAAACAAAATCAACGAAAGTTCATATTCAGCGTTACAAAGGTCTCGGAGAAATGAATCCGGAAGAACTTTGGGAAACCACAATGGATCCAGTACACCGAATTATAAAAAGGGTAGACATTGGAGACGCTGAAGAGGCTAATAAAATTTTCGATATCCTGATGGGCTCTGAAGTACCACCACGCAAATCTTTCATTCAATCCAATGCCAAGCTTGCAGAGATTGATATTTAATAGCATATATAATCGTAATAAGAAAAAATAATTATTGTTTTTTCAATAACCATTATTGTTTTGATTGTTTTTACTTATTTAAGTAAGGAAATAAAGATCAGAAGATTGCATTTACCTAACAACGTGTCTGAAAAATATACAGGTTTACTTAAAGAAGACAGATATAAAAAGGATCATGTTATATCAATAGATTTGTGTATAAAAAAAGACGAAACACTGTATGTAATTACAGCGGGTACATCAAGTTCTCCAACTGATAATTTTTTTCAAAATTTTTACTTTAACTTACAAGGATTACAAACAGGTTCTTTTCTTATTAATGAAATTTCTGGTTTTAATTCTGTTAGCACTGGAGAGCAAATTCCACTTTTCGGTTATGATTGCAGGAGCCTGATTACAGATGAAAAAGGAATACGCAATTCTTGGTAATAGATTTTAATTACACAAGTCTTGACATATGTAGATGATTCTCGTTTTTCGGCATCTCTCAAAAAATTTCGGATCTTGTTGGAGTGTTGTTGATTTTTTCCAAAATCTTTGGGATTTTTTTGAAATCCTGCATTAGGGTTTCGCGCATAGAGCCATTATAAAGGGCGGCCGCTGGATGATAGAGAGGGAGAAAGTGTTTTGTATTAATTTTATTAAATTTCTTAATCAAAAGTTTTCCGTGCACATTTGAAATTGTTTCTAGTGGAAAGAAATCATTCATTGAATGTCGGCCAAGAAAAACTATTAGGAGAGGGTTGATGCAATTTAATTCTTCTAAAAGCCATTCCCGACAAGCATCTTTTTCCTCGGGGAGTGGGTCGCGATTATTTGGTGGACGATATTTAACGATGTTTGTAATATAGATATCCTCTCGTTTTAAATGAATGGCTTCAAGCATTTCGGCTAAAAATTTCCCGGCAGCGCCAACAAAAGGAATTCCCTGAGCATCCTCACTTTTCCCCGGAGCCTCGCCGATAAAGACGATTTTGGCTTCTGGGTTGCCATCTCCCGGTACGGGTTGGATTGCAGTTTTCCTTAGCTCACATTTGCAGTTCGTAAACCAGTGTTCATGAATTTTTTTTAGCTCCAGAGCCTTGCTCATAGTTTTATTTTTTCCCTTCTATCTCTTTTTTGAGTTTTTCCATGAATCCAAGAGAAGAAATATTCTCAGTTTTGGTGCCATCTCGGTTTTCGATTGTTAATTCTCCAGAAGCGACTTCTTTGTCTCCCAACACTATTACGTACGGGGTTTTCATATCTTTAGCAGCATGAATGCGTTTGCCGAGGCTATCGTCTGACCCAAAAATTTCTACTCGGACATTAGATTCTTTTAAAGTATCAAAAAGTTTTTTTGCTTCTCCTTCGTGGTTTTCTCGCACAGGAATAATAGCGACCTGCACTGGGGAGAGCCAAGTAGGAAAGGCTCCAGCATAGTGTTCAATCAGAACTCCCATAAATCTTTCAAAAGAACCAAGAACGGCAACATGGAGCACTACCACTCGGTGTTTCTTGCCATCTGGTCCAACGTAATCCATTTCAAAATTTTCTGGTTGGTTGAAATCAAGCTGGATGGTGGTTAATTGCCATTCCCGGCCAATAGAGTCTTTTACTTTTATATCGATTTTTGGTCCATAGAATGCTGCCTCGCCTTCTTCGACGGTGTATTTTAAGCCCAATTTCTTTGCCGATTCAATTAAAATATTTTCTGCTTTTTCCCAGACTTCATCGCTGCCAAAATATTTTGCTTTATTTGATTTATCTCTGACTGAGATTTCAACTTTATAATCTTTAAAACCAAAAACTTCATAAACTTCCCGCATTAAATTAAAAATCATTTCAATTTCTGTTCTTATCTGGTCTGGGGTGACAAAATGGTGAGTATCGTCTTGAGTTATGTTTTTTACTCTCAAAAGTCCAGCTAACTCTCCAGATTTTTCATTTCGATATACAGTAGTATTTTCTGCGAGCCTGAGAGGAAGGTCTTTGTAAGTGTGTGGTTCGGCATTATAAATCTCAAAGTGGTGTGGGCAGTTCATTGCTTTCATTACAAATTCGTCACCATTTTCATCAGTCATTGTCGGCATCATTGCATCGTATTTGCCCATATGGCCACTTCTGATATAGAGTTCTTTTCTCGCGATATGTGGAATTGTAACAAATGAATAATCGAGTGCTTCTTTTTTTGAACGAATAAATTTTTCAAGTTCTGTTTTAATGATGTTGCCGCGAGGCATGAGCATCGGTAAGCCTTTTCCAACCAACTCGGAAATAGTAAACAATTTCAATTCTTTTCCTATTTTTTTGTGATCTCTTTTTCGAGCTTCTTCTTTTTGGTTTAAATATTTTTCCAGTTCTTCTTTGGTTTCAAATGCGAGTCCGTAAATACGGGTCAACATTTTATTTTTTTCGTTTCCGCGCCAATATGCGCCAGCGACGCGGTCTAGTTTAAATGAGCCATCGGCGATTTCTGCTTTCGGATTTTTCAAATGTCCGCCACGGCAAAGGTCGGTAAATTTTCCACAAGTATAGAAAGTAATCGGTTCTTTTTTGCTTACAATTTCATCTATTAATTCTAATTTATATTCATTATTAGCAAAATATTCTTTCGCTTCACTTTCTGTTTTTTTCTCATGAGTAAGTTCTTTCCAAGATTTTAAAATTTCTCTCATTTTCTTTTCAATTTTTGGTAAGTCCTTGTCAGAAATAGGGGATGAGAATTCAAAGTCATAATAAAAGCCGTCATCAATTGAAGGGCCAATAGTGTTTTTGGTGTTCGGGTACATTTCCAAAACCGCGGCGGCGAGCAAGTGCGCCAAGGTATGTCTTAAATTATGTAGTTTTTCATTTTGTTCCATATGTCTTTATGTTATCACATTCTGCTAGTTTTTGAAATTTTTGGTATATAATCTCCTTATATGAATAAAGATAAAAAAATCATTATTGGGCTTGTGATTATTATAATCATTTTAGTAATTGGAGGTATTGCGTTTTATACTGGAAAAAAATCTAATACTTTTTCATCAAGTGTGACAGAAAATAATTTACCACAAGCAAGCCAAAATAATATCGCCTTCAATCAAGTTGAAGTCATCTCATACAAAACTCCTTGCGAGATGTCAGCTATTTCAAAAGAGGCTTTTAGTTTTAGCTATCCAAAAGGATTTTCTGTAAAAGAAACAAAACCATTAGAAGGTAATGTCCCAGGGGGAGGCATCCTGAATACAGAAATTAAGCCAAAAGACGGTGGTGAGGCAATATTAATTAACTTTCCTTTTGAATCTTGTGAATACATAGGATATAAACTATGCAAGAGTGTAGGAGATGGCTATGTGATAGTTACGAACAACAGTAATTCTGAAGTAGTTTCTGCTTATAATGAAATATTATCTACAATAAAATTAAATAAACAAACAGATTGCGAAAAATCTACAACAAACAGTGATACAAAAATTAATTTATCTAATCAAAATTAGTATGAAATGGATATTTTGCATTTCTTGTTAGATATGCTAGTATAAAAGACATTATGGTAGTACGAATGAGGCATACAAAATCGCATACAGCAAATAGGCGTTCTCATCACGCCTTGGTAGCCACTTCCTTTGCGAAGTGTGAAAATTGTGCTGAATTAAAAAGACGACATAACGTTTGCCCCGCTTGCGGCTTTTATCGCGGAATGAAGGTAATAGATATGGTCAAAAAAGTTGAAAAGAAACAAAAGAAGGCAAAAGCAAAACAAGTAGCAGCAGGAAAATAATTTTTGTTCATTAATTTATGGCGAATCGGCACCTTTCAAGATCAATAGTTCTTCAGACTCTTTTTGAGTGGGATTTTGCTAATGGGAAAGATATTGAAATACAAGAAGTTGCTATGCGCAACCTGAAAGAATTCGCTCCAGGACTTGAAGATGATGCTTTTGTGTTTGCGTTACTAGAACAAATAATAAAAAAAATAAAAGTTATTGACGAAATTATCGAAAAAGCCGCTCCCGACTGGCCACTTGATAAAATTTCTTACATTGATAAAAATATCCTAAGAATTGGCCTAGACGAGCTTTTATTTGGCGATAGGACTCAAGTGCCTCCAAAAGTTGCCATCAACGAAGCGATTGAACTCGCGAAAACTTACGGCGGAGAAAACTCCAGTAAGTTTATTAACGGTGTTCTTGGTGCGGTTTATAAAGAAATTGGAGAACCAGGGAAAGAAGAGAAAAGTAAAAAGAAAAAAGTAGAAGAGCCGATTGATATTACAAAACTCCCGGTTGAAAAGTTGGGGGGAGCATTAATCTATGCAAAGAGAGGGAACGAGATTCTATTTGCCTTAGTGCATGATGTTTTTGGCTACTGGACTCTGTCCAAAGGAAAAGTTGGGGATACCCCTGAATCAAAAAATGAAAGCTTGGAAGAAGGTACAAAAAGAAAAATAAAAGAAGAGATTGGTCTCGATATAGTTATTAAAGAAAAACTGGGGGATAATCAATATGTGGCCAGTCATCCAGAGAACGGGAAGACCTTGAAAAAAGTTGCATATTTTTTAGCAGAGAGTGAATACCGTGAATTACAGCTGGAAGCTTCAGGTGGCCTTGATGGGGCAAGGTGGTTTCAATTTTCTGAAATTCCCGAACTTAGGATTTATAATGATATTGTGCCATTAATAACAAAAGCAATCGAAATTATTAGCAAATTAAAAGAGTAGATTAAAATGAACAGGGCCTTAGACTGTAGATAGTAAGTGAAATTAATATCTAAAGTCTAGAGTCAAAATCTCTATGATTAATTTTTCAGATTTTGAAAAAAAAATAAACGTATTTTTTAAGGATAAGAATTTACTTCGGCAAGCTTTTATCCATCGTTCCTATATAAATGAAAATCCAAGTGCCGGACTCTCGCACAACGAACGATTGGAGTTTTTGGGTGATGCCGTGTTGGAGCTTGTTGTTACTGATTTTCTCTACAAAAAATATCCAGGTTATGCCGAAGGGGAGTTGACCTCTCTTCGTTCAGCCTTGGTTAATGCAATAATTATTTCAGAAGTTGCCTCAGAAGTTGGAATGAACGATTATCTTCTGCTCTCAAAAGGAGAATCAAAAGATATCGGAAAAGCAAGACAATATATTTTAGCCAACACTTTTGAAGCACTGATTGGAGCTATTTATTTGGATCAAGGGTACGATAGCGCTGATATTTTTATTGGTAAGATACTATTGCCCCATACCGAAGAAATTGTTTCAAAAAAACTCTGGCGGGACTCAAAAAGCTTAGTACAGGAAAAAGCGCAAGAATTTGTGAATGTCACTCCTTCCTATAAAGTACTACATGAAGCTGGTCCGGATCACGATAAACATTTTACGGTCGGAATATATTTTGGTCTTGCACTTATTGCTGAAGGGAAAGGGAAGTCAAAACAGGAAGCCGAACAATCTGCGGCGATGTATGCTTTAAAAACAAAAAACTGGCTCGATTAACATGCGATTAAAATCCTTAGAAATAAATGGCTTCAAATCTTTTGCCAAAAAAACAAGTTTGGATTTTGAAAGTCCGATTGTGGCAGTAGTTGGGCCGAATGGTTCCGGAAAATCAAACGTAGTAGAAGCATTTCGATTTGTGCTTGGAGAACAATCAATGAAATCTATGCGAGGAAAAGCGGGACTCGACCTCATTTTTAAAGGTTCGAAGACTTTATCAAAAAGTTCTAGAGCGGGAGTATCAATATATTTTAATAATTCCGATAAAATATTTAAACTTACCAATGAAGGAGGAGAAGCGATTGACCTCAATTTTGACACTGCTTCGATTGGCCGGGAAGTGTATTCGGATGGATTAAATAAATATATTTTAAACGGTTCGGAAGTTCGGTTAAAAGATATTAATAACTTGCTTTCCTCGGTGAATATCGGTTCTTCAGGTCACCATATTATTTCCCAAGGAGAAGCGGATAGAATTCTAAATGCTTCAGCTAAAGATCGAAAAGAAATGATTGAAGATGCTCTTGGACTCAAGATATATCAATATAAGATAAAGGAATCTGAACGTAAACTTGAAAGAACAATAAACAACATGAAGGAGGTTTCTCTCTTACGAAGAGAAAATGCCCCGCACCTTAATTTCCTAAAGAAACAAGTTGAAAAATTTGAAAAAGCTAAAGGAATGCAAGAAGAATTGTTAGCTTTGTATCAGGAATATTTAAAAAGAGAAAGTATCCATCTCGAAACAGAAAATAAGAATTTTGTTTCGGAAAAAAATAAAACAGAAGAAGAAATTTCTAAAATTGCTCCTCAGATTTCTGAATCTGAAGAGAATATTTCGAAAATCGAAAATATCAAAGAAAATGAGCTAAAAAGTTTTGAAGAAAAGTTTTATGAGATTCGAAGAGTAAAAAGTGAAATCGAAAGGAAATTAGGGAGGATAGAAGGAATGATTGAGATGGAAGAAAGACGGACAGCAAAACCAAAACTATCTGAGCACATTTCTGTTCCGAGAGAAGAGCTTGAAGCCTTTTTACGTGAATCAAATGAGTACCTGGAAGAAGCAATGTATATGGATGTTCTAGAAAACATAGCACCCTTACTCGGAAAAATTAAAGATATTTTAAATCGTTTTGCGAAACATTTTAAAGAAGGGGGAGTGGTAGAAGTTAGCTCTCAAATAACAGAACTCAAAGAAACTCGAGAAAAAGTATTGATGGAAATGGGTAAAATTGAGGCTGAAGAAAAGAAATTACAAGAATCTATCTTAAAAGTAAAGGGAGAAATAGCTGGAGTTGTGGCGGAGGAAAGAGAAAAAGAAAGGGAAAAATTTGCCCACAAGGTAAAATTTCAAGAACTTAGCTCTCATTTGGAACTAATAAAAGTAAAAGAAGAAAATTTGAAGAAGGAGATGGAAACTTTTGAGACCGAAATACAAGAAGGGTCCGTTTTGGTAGGGACGGAGATTCTTCAATATAAAAATTTTGAAGTACCAGAAATATTCACATTGAGTCAGGAAGAACAGAAGAGAAAAATTGAAAGAATAAAAATAAAATTGGAAGATGTCGGAGCAGGAGGAGAAACCGAAGTGATGAAAGAATTTGAGGAAGTAAAAGAACGTGATCTATTTTTAGCGAAAGAGATGGAAGATTTAGAGAAAAGCATAGAGTCCTTGAGGGTCTTGATGGTAGAACTGAAAGAAAAAATCGGGATTGAATTTGAAGAAGGAATCAGAAAGATAAATAAAGAGTTTCAGGAATTTTTCACTTTGATGTTTGGAGGAGGAACAGGACACCTTACGGTAATTGCTGAACAGAAGAAAAAAGATGAGGAAGAAAATGTAGAGGAAGGAGAAAAAGCCCCAGAAACTGGGATAGAAATAAATGTTTCTTTGCCACATAAAAAAGTGAAGGAACTTCATGCTCTGTCCGGGGGGGAAAGGTCTCTTACTTCTATTGCACTTCTGTTTGCTATGTCACAGGTTAATCCACCACCATTTTTAGTACTTGATGAGACTGACGCAGCGCTAGATGAGGCCAATTCCCGTAAATTTGGTGATATGCTCGAAAAACTATCGAAACACTCACAATTGGTGGTGGTAACCCATAACCGAGAAACAATGTCCCGGGCTGGAGTACTCTACGGAGTCACTGTCGGTGCCGATGGAGCATCACGACTTCTTTCCGTAAAGTTCGACGAAGCAACTGCAATCGCGAAATAATATTTTTTTAAAAATTTTATTGAGTTTTCACTGTCTTAAATTTTATCTTTTCTTCTTTTCCTAGAATAACTTTATTTGGTTGGAATGCATGATTTAGGAGAACTGTGTCTTTTTTTACGACAAGAGTTCCATCTTTGTTATATGTTACTTCAAGTAACGTTCCTTGCATCGTGTTTTGAGAAAAATATTGATCAAAAATAAAATTGCCGAGCGAGTAAGCAATGTAACCATTTTTGTAAACCTCAGTATCTTCTGCTACGTGTGGATGTGAACCGATAATTATTTTTGCCCCATCATCAATCGCCTTGTGAGCCAAAGCTTCTTGTTGAGCGTTATGTTTAGTTTGGTACTCTACTCCAAAGTGGAATGAGACAACTAAAAGGTCAACTTGTTTTGCAGCACTGCTTACTATTGTGTCAAAATTCGGATCACTCGCAAGCAAAATCCCCGCATTTGTGTCATCTGCTTTCATCCAGGTTGGTCCAACGTCGGAAAATCCAAGATAACCTACTTTAAAGCCAAATTTTTCGATAATTTTGGGTTTTCCAGCTTCCTTGATATTTGTTCCACCTCCAGTGTATCCTATTTCGTTTTCCGTTAGCCTCGAGAGGGTGTCTGCATACGCATCGCGACCCCAATCTCCCACATGATTATTTGCAACCGACAAGACGCTAAAACCGGCTCCTTTCAAAGCGGGAATTACAGAGGGGTCCATTCTGAAAGAATAAAGGTTGTGTTTGTCGCTCCCTATATCTGAGGCAGGTCCTTCCAAATTTGCAAAAGCAATGTCAGCTTTTTTTAATAAATCAAGATTATTAAATAGTGCCGAATAATCTCCGTTAAAATTCTTTAGGACAGAACTTCTTACTCCTCGATCTAACATTAAGTCGCCTCCGAATAGTAAACTAATCGAATTCGGAGATATTACGCTTTCGTCTTCAATTTTGTCTTTACTTTTTACCCAAGCCATATCTGCGTCAACGGTACCTCCATAATAAACATATTTATTCAAATAATTTAAAATATTTTTTACGTCTTTGTATCTATCTGCACTTCGAAGAACCACAATCCCGATATTTCGCATTCCAACTTTTCCAAGAGGTAAGGTAAACAGAGAAAGTGCATTTTCTCTGGCTGGATTGGTATAGCCTCTTTTCCCTCCTTGATATCCTGGGAGTTCTAAAAACTGACTATTACTAAACCAGATGTGGGACTTGTTTTTGTAACTCTTTAAAGAAGAAATCTGAAGTAAGTCTGGAAAATTCTTTTTTAGATCTGTCGCAAAAGTGAAAAGATCGATCGCCGTAGATTTATTATTTTCCGAAAGTCCGCTTGGGTCTTCAAAAGTAGTGTTTAAAAGTCCAAGGTCTTTTGCCTTTTCGTTCATTTTCTTTATAAAAAAATCTCTGCCGGAGTTTTCCGCAATTGCCTCGGCAGCATCGTTGCTCGATTCTAAAAGGAGAGGGTAGAGTAAGTCACTTATTTTTATTTTTTCGTTTAAATGGAAACCGCCATTTTCGCCATTAGTTGCAAGAGCAGTTTTTGATATCGTTGCTTCATCTCCCTGATTTTGAAGCTCTTCCGAGATGGTAGCGGTCATAAGTTTTGAAACAGAAGCGATAGGGAATTGCGTAGTTTCATTTTTTTTCAGGATTATTTCTCCGGTATCCAAATCTCCCACATAATATGCCTCGGCGGAAACAAGAGGTTTTTTGGTCGAGTTTTTAATAAAATAGAAATTTTCAGGGGTTTGGGGGCTATTATTTGGGATTTGAACAATTTGAGGAATAGGATCTTTTGATTCGATTTTTTCTGAACCGCTACTTTTAGTAGCAACCACAGCTAAAAGAAGCCCCAGCGAAACGGCAATCCCGGCCCATAGAAAATGTTTCGTTTTGATTGGTCTATTCATAATTATTACTTTAATATAGCACAAAAAAAAGAAACCTTTTCAAGGTTAAATTTTATTTGCCTTTTTTGTAATATATGCTAAACTGTTTTTATGTTAAAAATTAGATTACAAAGAATAGGCAGGAAGAATGATCCGTCTTTTCGAGCTGTTTTGACAGATTCAAAAAATAGCACAAAAAGCGGAAGATTTTTGGAAATTGTTGGAAATTACAATCCCAAGGCGGGAGTTACCAATTTCAAAACCGACAGGATAATCTACTGGATGGGAAAAGGCGCCAAACTTTCCGATACTATGCACAATTTCTTAGTCCATCAAAAAGCTATAGAAGGTAAGAAAATAAACGTTTTACCTAAAAAGAAACCTACTCAAAAGAAAAAAGAGTTGAAAGCTAAGAAATAATTCTATATAATAGGGTGAAGCAGTTATTGGTCGGATACTGCCATGATTAAAAAATATTATCTCTCTGAATACTATGCAAGACGCTGACAAGATATTTTTGGAATATGTCGTAAAAGCTCTAGTAGATAATCCGAACGATGTCAAAATCGACCGGACTGTCGACGAAATGGGGGTGCTTATTTCTTTGACCGTTAATCCTGCCGATATGGGTAAGATTATCGGGAGAATGGGAAACACTGCCAAAGCTATCCGCACATTACTCCGAGTTATTGGGATGAAGAACAATGCTCGCGTGAACTTAAAAATCAACGAGCCGGAAGGAAGTGAAAGACCACCACATGTTCCTTCTTCATCACTGAAGACCGTAGACCAAGCAATGGAAGATTTGAAAGGAATCTAAATAGAATTTAAACTATTACAAAAAACCGCTACAAGCGGTTTTTTGTTTTTGTGCTAATATAACAATATGCGTTTTCACGTTATTACAATTTTCCCTAATATTTTTGATTCATACTTAAATGAATCTATTATTGGGCGAGCGATTAAGAATAAGCATATTTCGGTTGTTTTTTATAACCCGAGGGATTTTATTAAAGATAAAAATAAAAATGGTTACAAGCCAGTGGATGATAAACCATATTCTGGGGGTCCTGGGATGGTGATGAAAGCGGAACCGATAATTCTGGCAGTGGAAAAGGCCATTTCAAAAATAAAAAATAAAAAAAATAAAATCTTAACTATTAATTTTATTCCAAGCGCCGAAAAATTTACCACAGACTTTGCAAAAACTATTTCAAAAAAATATACGGATATCATTTTTATTTGTGGACGTTATGAAGGTATCGATGCCCGGGTGGATAAAATTTTAAAAACTAAAAAGGTTTCCATAGGAGACTATGTCTTGACCGGGGGAGAATTACCAGCAATGATTTTAATTGACTGTATATCCCGTCAAATCCCCGGAGTGCTCGGAAAGTATGAATCTTTAGAAGAAGAAAGGATTTCTTCGAGTGAAGTTTATACGAGACCCGAAGCTTTGAAACACAAGAATAAAAATTATAAAGTCCCTGAAATTCTTCTTTCTGGAAATCATAAGGAAATTGAGGCTTGGAAAATAAAGGCAAATTAGATTCATTAAATCCACATTAAATTCTTGACTTACTTTTTTATAGTGAGATAATTAACTAGATATGAAGATTTTAGTTATAGAGGATGAAGAAAATATTGCGAAATTAATCAAAATAGGCCTCGAAAAGGAAGGCTATGTTGTTGATTTAATAGCCGACGGAATTGTGGGACTAAGAAGGATTGAGGTTTATTACAAAAATTACGACTTGGTTATCCTTGATTTGATGTTACCCGGAAAAGACGGCTTTGAAATTTGTCGGGATGTCAGAGGTCAGGGAATCGATATTCCAATTTTGGTTTTGACTGCAAGAAATTTCATTGATGACAAAATTTCAGCCCTCGACAAAGGAGCGGACGATTATTTGACTAAGCCATTTGAATTCAAAGAGCTTTTGGCTCGCGTGCGAGCAATTTTAAGAAGGCCCAAAGAATCGTCTCTAATAAGCAAACTTTCCGTTGGTAATTTGAGCTTGAATCCAATAACTAGAAAAGTTTACATTGACAAAAAGGAAGTGAAACTTACCTTAAAAGAGTTTGGACTTTTGGAATATATGATGCGTCATCCGAATCGAGTGCTTACTCGAGACGAAATTATTTTTAATATGTGGGATTTTAATTCCGAATCGTTCAGCAATTTTGTAGATGTTCACATCAACAACCTTAGAAAGAAATTGGAAAAGAAGCGAAATAAAAAAATATTCGAAAGTGTCCGAGGGATTGGGTATCTTATGCGAGACGATTTTTAATTTATTTTTTAAAATCCTCTTTACCCAAAGGGACACTGATAAAAAAAGTGGTACCTTTCTGTTTTTCAACTCCCTTTTTATTTTTTACTAGAAACGTAGTTGAGGATGGCGATTCATACCAAATTTTTCCGCCGATTTGTGAAATAGCATATTTTGCAATATAAAGTCCAAGCCCACTCCCATTATGTTGTTGGTTGCTTGTGGATTGAAAAAATTTATTGAAAATTTTAGCTTGATCCCCACTAGAGATACCTTCTCCTGCGTCAGAAATTGAAATTATGACTTCTCGTTTTGTTTTTTTGGTTTCAATCAGGATAGAACTATTTTGGGGGCTATGTTTAATAGCGTTCGAAAGACAGTTGCCTAAAACCAATTTCATTATTTTTTGGTCTCCTTGAATGAAAGGCAAATCTTTTTCGAAATGTTTTTTTATTTTTAAATGTTTTTCTTCTAAGCTCAAAGTAAAATTTTTGAGAATTTTATTAATTACAGCATGGAGATGAAGCACTTCCGGATTTATATTTAAACCACCCATTTGGATTTTTGAAATACTTAACAGGTTTTCTATTATTTCGGTCATTTCTTTTTGGCCGAAATGAGCCTTCTTTAATAGCTCTTTTTGTTCTTTTGAAAATTTTTTTAATCCGTCACTATTTTTTAGCATTTCTAAAGAAAGACCAATGGTGGTCAAAGGAGTTTTCAATTGGTGGGAAGCAAAAGATACAAATTCGGTTTTTGCTTTATCAATCTCTTTTTCTTTTGAGATATTTCTTAAAATGGCTACTGCGCCCAGGTTGTTCCCATTTACCAGATATGGTGCTGCCCTAACTGAGATTGGAATAGTGTGTCCTTTTTTATTGTGTAAATAATAATCTTCCAAAGACCTAATAATTTTTTCGGAAAAGAAATTTTTGATTGAAATTGCTTTATAAACAGGCCTTTCTTCGCGAGGAATTCTTTTACCATTTTCATCAAAAAAAGGCATAGCCTCATCCAATTCTTTGCCGACAAGGTCTTCTTGTCTTAACTCGGAGAATTCTTCTATGGACTTATTAACAAAAGTAATGACTGCTTTGTTGTCCGTTACTATTACTCCGTCGGAGATACTTAGGAGCAATGCTTCAATCTTTATTTTTTCTTCTAATAGCTTTAAAGAAGTTTTTTTTAGATCGTCTTCATTTAATTTATTAGCTCTTAGAATCAGGTTATATGGATTTTGTAATCCTACTCCGACAAAAGCTCGATAAAAATATCCAAAACCAATCAATCTTAAAACATGTCCAAGGACATTAAAGAAGTCGTTGGTTTTAAGATAAACAGTAAAAGACAATTCAGAAACTATCATTAGTAAAATGCCTGTTGCTAGAAGATAAAAAATACGTGAATCAAATATCCTTCTATTTTTTACTAGTAAGATTAAAGATCCAACAAAAGAGAGAATAATCAAAAGCTCACTTAACCTTTTAAAGGTAGTTAATCCGACTCCTTCGATGTAAGAAATCGGGAATATATTTAAATAAAAAATAGAAGCGATAAAAAAGATTGTTATTCCAGAATAAATTAGCAGAAGATTTTTGACATGAATACTTTTTTTTATGAAATATGGTGCTAGTAAAAAACTTGAAGCCAAAGAAAACTGCGCAACAATCCAAAGCTGGGTTCCGGTATTTGCATTGTTCATGGTCCCAGTGAAAACACTCATTCCTCTAAAAGCAAGAACATGAAGTAGAGTGAGACAGCCCGAAAAAAGGATAGAGTTACCAAGAAAAATAAAATAATTATTTTGTATGAGGTATTTTGAATGATAAGCGAGAGAAAAAATTACAATCATTACTCCAATAGTCAAAATTTCTATTGAACTATGGAAAAACAAATAATTATAGTAGCTAAAAAAAATAAAAATAAATGCAGCAAACATTACAACGAACCCCCCTTTTAATATTTTAAGTTTTTTATATTTCAATATATCTATTAAATAATCTTTAATACTTAACCACATACTATCCATTATAGCAATAAATTCTTTTTCGTCTATGGTTGGGGACATATCCCGGTCGCGCGTTTTTTACTTTTATGATAAGATAAATTTATCTATGACAATAAAAAAATTAGAAAACTTTACTGTAGGGCTTACCTATGACGATGTATTATTAATCCCTCAGTATTCTGAGGTTTTACCACGAGAAGTTGATATTTCGTCGAAATTAACCAAGAAAATCAAAATAAACATACCGATTCTTTCAGCTGCGATGGATACGGTTACCGAAAGTGCAATGGCCATTGCAATGGCCCAAGAAGGCGGGATTGGGATTCTTCATAAAAATATGACCATCGAGGCGCAGGCAGCCGAGGTTAGGAAAGTAAAGCGCTCGGAGTCTGGAATGATTCACGATCCGATTACTTTGCCGATTGGAGCCTTGATTAAAGAAGCTTTAATTGTGATGAGAGAAAATAAGATTGGCGGGATTCCGATAGTCGATAAAGAGATGCACTTGATGGGAATAGTCACTAATCGTGATTTACGTTTTCAGAAAAATTTGGAACTTCGGGTGGAAGAAGTTATGACCAAAGATAATTTGATTACTGGTGTTGCAAATACAGATTTGAAAAAAGCGGAAGAAATATTTTTGAAAAATAAAGTTGAAAAATTACCATTAGTTGATAAAAATAATAAATTAGTTGGTCTTATTACATATCGTGACATAATGAAAGTGAAATCAAGACCCAATGCTTGTAAGGACGAGAGAGGACGACTTCGAGTTGGTGCTGCGATTGGGGTTACAAAAGATACTCTTGAGAGAGTGAAAGCACTTTACCAAAATGAGGTTGATGTAGTGGTGCTCGATACTGCGCATGGACATACAAAAGGGGTCGTCGAAAAACTAAAAGAAATTAAAAAGATATTTCCAAAACTTGAAGTGATGGTTGGAAATATTGCGACGGCAGAAGCGGCACGTGATTTAGTAAAAGCCGGAGCTGATGCCGTGAAAGTCGGGATCGGTCCAGGATCAATTTGTACCACGCGTGTGATTGCTGGAGTTGGGTATCCGCAGTTTTCAGCAGTTTACAATGTTGCACAGGCGATAAAAGGTAGCGGGGTGCCAGTGATTGCAGACGGCGGGATTCGTTTTACTGGAGATATTCCAAAAGCTATTGCCGCAGGAGCAAGTTCAATTATGGCTGGATCATTATTTGCTGGAGTTGATGAATCACCGGGGGAGACAGTTATCTATGAAGGAAGAAAATTCAAAACATATCGTGGAATGGGTTCGATTGAGGCGATGGAACAAGGTTCAAAAGATAGATATTTTCAAGATACTGAAGATGATATCAAAAAACTTGTTCCTGAAGGGATTGTCGGGAGAGTTGCGTATAAAGGAAGCCTGGCTGAAGTTATGTATCAATTTATTGGTGGGCTTCGTGCTGGCATGGGATATTGTGGAGCAAAAGATGTTGCGACACTTCACAAAACAGCGAAATTTGTAAAAATCACTCAAGCTGGAGTTCGTGAAAGCCATCCGCATGATGTTTCTATTACCAAAGAGTCGCCAAATTATAGTAGCGGAAAATAAAATAAATATGAGTACAAATGGAAAGAAGGGGTTTATTGATGTCTTAGTGGGTCTTCAGTGGGGAGATGAAGGGAAAGGAAAAAATATTGACGAACTTCTCTCAAGTGGAATTTATTCTGGAGTGGCTCGTTTTCAAGGTGGAGCAAACGCTGGGCACACTTTAAAGTTTGGAAATACTGAATTTATTGGACACATTGTTCCTTCTGGCTGTTTAAGGGAAGGAGTAGAATTGTATGTTGGGAACGGAGTAGTGGTGGACATAGTATCTTTGGTCAAAGAAATTAAAGAATTAAAAAATTTAGGATTTGATGTCGAAAATCGTTTATATATTTCGAATCGAGCAAAATTAGTTACAGCGCTTCATCCTTTTTTAGATAAAGCAGAAGAAGCTTACCGAAGCAAGGACGGCGAAAAAATCGGAACCACTTCCCGGGGCATTGGCCCGACCTATAGTGATTCACGTGCCCGGAGGGGACTTTTAATAGGAGACATTTTGTTTTCTGATTTTAATCAAAAAGAAGAAAACCTTGCCAAGATTCATATGGATTTTTTGAAAATGTATCAAAGGGAAGCTGGTTTTGAAATTCCGAACGAAAAAATAATGGAAATGAAAGAAAAATGGCAAGAAGCACTAGCCTTAGTTAAAAAATTAAAAATCTGTGACTTGTCATCTCTTCTTCAAAAAAGACTTGCCGAAGGAAAAAATATTTTAGCGGAAGGGGCGCAAGGGATAATGCTCGATATAGATTATGGAGATTATCCGAATGTCACGAGTTCTAATACCTTGCCTGCCAATGTTTCATTGGGGCTGGGAGTATCCCATCGTACAATCCGAGATATTTATGGAGTAATAAAAGCTTATACCACGAAAGTTGGTGGGGGAGATTTTCCGGCTAGAATAAAAGATAAAGAAGTGGAAAAGTTGTTTCAAGATGCCGGGCATGAATTTGGAGCTACGACCGGTCGCTCGAGAATGTGTGGATGGCTTGATTTGGTTGCGCTTAAATATGCTATCGGACTTTCTGGGGCAAATAAGATTTTCGTCAACAAAGCGGATATTTGTCCAACCGATAAAATAAAAGTAGTAACCGAGTATTTGGAAAATGGAAAAATGATGAAAGAATTTCCGCTTCGCTTAAACCAAGTTACAGATGTTACTACTGAGGAAATGGCGGGTTGGGGTGGAGCAAACTACGGAATTTCTAAAAAAGAAAATGTTTCTCCGGCGCTTTCACTATATTTAGATTACATCAAAAATAAATTGACGGATTTTGGTGTTGAAATTGTTTCGGTTGGAACGGGCCCGGATCGGGAGCACACTATCTCTTGGAATTAATAATTTTTTATTAAAAAAATGAAAAAAAAATTATTCAACGTTCATCCAGATATCTTGAGACTCGGGTTTGTGAGTTTTTTGACGGATGTCAGTTCCGAAGCAATTTTTTCTGTTTTTTCAATTTTTTTCACTACAATCGCCGGAGCCTCAGTAGCTTTTTTGGGATTTGTCGAAGGTTTTGCTGATTTTTCCGCTTCTTCGCTCGATTATTTTGCCGGTTGGCTTTCAGATAAATCAGGTAAAAGAAAAGCGTTAACTATGCTTGGATATGGTTTTTCGACTTTAGCAAAAGCACTCCTTCTGTTTGCAAATTCGGTTGCAATCCTTGCTTCTTTCCGAATTATCGAGCGATTGGGGAAGAGTTTTCGTGGCCCCCCGAGAGATGCGTGGATATCGGAAGTGGCCGGCGAAGCAAATAGGGGATACTCTTTTGGAGTGCATAAAGCGCTTGATAAGTCCGGGGCAATTCTTGGTCCTATCTTTGCGTATTTTGTTTTAAGCGCGTTTGGTACAAAGCTAGGGGCTTTCCATATTATTTTCGTCTCTGCTGTTGCTTGTGCGATTGGAGCAGTCATTATTCTTTCCATTATGAAAGATCGTCCCGGAATCCCACACAAAAAAGAAAATATTTTTAAAGCATCAAGCACCCTAAGTAAAGGATTTAAACTTTATCTTATCCCTGCTGGAATTTTTTCTCTGGCGTATTTTTCTTTTGCATTTTTATTACTAAAAGCTTATGCAGTCGGTTTTGCGTTAAAAGATGTCGTGCTTCTGTATGCCTTGTTTAATATTTCTTTTGTAATTATTTCAATTCCGATAGGTAAACTAGGAGATGTTATTGGAAGAAAATCAATTATTATCCTCGAGTATATTGTGTACATTTTGATGTCTATAGGCTTCATTTTTGCCACAGAAAAATGGGAAATTATTGGGCTGTTTATTTTATTTGGTGTTTTTTACAGTATTGATGAAGCCCAAAGCAAGGCGTTTATCGCAGATATTGAAAAGGAAAGAAGAGCAACAGCTATTGGAATGTATAATTTTACCACCGGAATTATTTATCTTCCTGCCTCGCTTGTTGCAGGATTCCTCTGGACCATAAATCCTTCATATGCATTTTTATTTGCGGCAATGGTAGCGTTTGCTGCAATGATTGTTTTTATTTTTTTGAAATCAAAAATGGTTCTTCAAAAAGAAGCAATCATTGAAAATCCTTAAAAAATATAGTAGTATTCTAACATCTCCAAAAAAATAAATAAGCCGTTGTAGCTCAGTTGGTAGAGCACGATATTGGTAAAGAGTGGGTCTACCTTGAGCAGAGAGAATATGTTTGTAAAGTAAGGGTAAAATAATTTAGGGTGAGGAGGTATGACCGCATTAGGAATTACCTGGGTCACCGGTTCATTAGAAAAAAATATGCCGTTGTAGCTCAGTTGGTAGAGCACGATATTGGTTATCGTTAATAGCCCGCTTGCGAGGAAACTTGCTTGTGAAACCCGAATTACGGTTAATATCCTGAAAAGGACAAGACCGTGGCGAGAGCGCAGAAATGTACTTCCGCCCGAACGACTGACAAGGGACGCTTCATCGAAAGATATGCGTAAGATACAGTCTAGTCCTTCTATAAGCCCATTTTGGGCGAAATGGAGGTGTAAACGAATATCGAGGTCATCGGTTCAATCCCGATCAACGGCTCAGACAAAAAATAAATACAAGCATGAACTGTTTTTTTAAAAAATAGTAAAGTTGACGATTAGTTTTTGTGTTATATAATCAATTAATGTGGAAATTAGTCAAAGGTTTCAGAAAATATTTCATCCCTCACGAAGGTAATGATCACAAACCTCATTTTTTCAGAGCAAAAGCAGTCATGGTTTCACTGGTTGTTCTTGTCGGAATAGAGGTTTTGTTTCTTACTCAAATATTTGTTGTTTTTGATAAAACGAAATTACTAGGAGCGGTTTTGCCTGCAGTCCTTACTTCACTCACGAACCAAGATCGGGCAGAAAACGATGCCCCCCCTCTTGTCGAGAGTAATTTACTTGATAAGGCAGCTCAAATGAAAGCGGATGATATGGCTACCCGGGGATATTTTTCTCACATTACTCCTGACGGGAAAGATCCTTGGTATTTTTTCGATCAAGTCGGTTACAATTATAGTTATGCGGGAGAAAACTTAGCAATAAACTTTTTTGAATCAAAAGATATCGCGGAAGCCTGGATGAATTCTCCAGCTCACCGTGCAAACATAGTAAAAAAAGAATTTACCGAAGTTGGGTTCGGGGTGGCAAATGGAATTTTCGAAGGGAAAAATACAGTTTTCGTAGCGCAATTTTTTGGAACCCATCCTTCAGTTTCGACCGTGCAAGTGGCCCAGAATAAATCCATTATCCCTCAAAACCCCGTTGTGCCGAAAACCCCTGTAAAAGCTGAACCTAAACTGGCAACAGGGGTAAAGACAGTTTTACCTGCTACTCCCGTCGAAACGAGAGTTTTGGGCGAAGCTACAAATCAGGGGGATTTAACAAAAAATTATTCAAATACTAAAGTATTTTTGAGCCGAATTTTTACTTCACCTAGGGAGTATGTGAATTATATTTTTGTAGCATTTTTCCTTTTCGTTTCTATCGCCTTACTTCTAATAATAATAAAAAAATCAAAGAAGAATCATCCAATGATATTATTTCGTGGGCTTTCCGTTCTATGCTTGATTTTTGCCCTTTGGTTTATTAATCTAAACATTTTTGGTTCTCAAACAAAAACTCCTTCAGACAGTACTGCGAGTGTGATTGAAGCACTTTCGAAATGACGTTTGCAATAAAGGTTATTTAAAGTTAAATTTAAGTAATTTCACTTTTGTTAATTAATTGAAAATTTTTTGCCACCTTAGCTCAGTTGGTAGAGCACGTCTTTCGTAAAGACGGGGTCCTCGGTTCAATCCCGAGAGGTGGCTCATGGATGAAGACAAAAATAAAATAGAAGAGAGTATCGCTCGGCTCGAACAAGAAATGACGGGATCAGATTTTTGGCTGAATAAAGAAAAAGCGAAAAACACCATTAGGGAACTTGAAGAATTAAAAAATAAAAAAGCAGGCTTGGGGAAATATGATAAAGGTAATGCAATAATAACGATTATCTCCGGAGCCGGGGGGGATGACGCGGAAGATTTCTCTCGAATATTACTCGAGATATATTTGAAATATGCCGATCGGAAAGGGTGGGGAATTTCATTTATTAATGAACATAAAAACGAACAGAATGGGTATAAGAATGTTTCATTTGAAGTGGAAGGTAAAAATGCTTATGGTATTTTGAAAAACGAATCCGGGGTGCATCGGTTAGTCCGAATTTCACCCTTCAACGCAAAAAAGTTGCGGCATACTTCTTTTTCATTGGTTGAGGTTTTGCCGAAATTTTCCAAGTTGGAAGAGCGTGATTTTATAATCCCGGAAGGAGATTTGAAAATTGAATTTGCCCGAGCCGGAGGTCCTGGCGGGCAGAATGTCAACAAAAGAGAAACTGCCGTTCGAATAGTGCATATCCCGACAGGGATATCAGTTCACGCTTCTGGACAGCGTTCTCAAGAACAAAACCGGGAACAAGCTTTGTCTATTTTACGAGCCAAAATTTTTAGGCGGGCGGAACAAGAAAAAAAGATGATAGAAGAAAGTATGAAAAAAAGTGGTAACACCGAGATAGAATGGGGGAGTCAAATTCGCTCATATGTGCTTCATCCCTACAAGATGGTGAAAGATCATCGAACCGATGCTGAAACCTCAAACGTTGATGCAGTTCTCTCAGGTGACCTTGATTTGTTTCTAAAAGCCGAAAAAAAGTTATAAAAAAAGCTTCTACTTAATAGTAAAAGCTAGGTTTGGATTTTTACCCTTTAAATTATGGGGTTTTCATGCTTGTCGTGAACAGGGTTCCGGCAATGCACGTGATTTTTTTTGTTAAAATAGCCACAGATTAGGCATTTCCAGCCATTATTATTATTATGTGGATATCTTTTCTTCGTTCTCATTTTCTTTCTGGAGAAAATCCTGATTCTTAACATAATAGATTACTTTTTTTGTTTTGTTATTTTATTTTATTTTCCGAGTTTAATTTAACATTTTGTTTGTACAATGTCAAAGGTTGATTTTTTTATTTTTGTGATAAAATAAGATAGTGATTTACTTTAATAATGTTTCAAAGGTATACGACAAGGATTCAGTGGCGCTCGACAAGGTCACTCTGACAGTTACCGAAGGAGAATTTGTCTCAATCGTTGGACACTCTGGAGCAGGAAAAACTACTTTAGTTAAAATGATTTTGGCCGAGGCGGCGCCTACCGAGGGTACGGTCTTTTTTGAATCGGTAGATATTCACAAACTAAAAAGCACTGACCTTACAAATCTTCGACGGAGAATTGGGGTTGTTTTTCAGGATTTCAAACTTCTTTCAAATAAAACGGCCTATGAAAATATCGCTTTTGCAATGGAAGCAGTTGGGAAAACTGACGAGGAAATAGCTGGAGATGTTCCTCATGTTCTAGAATTGGTTGATTTGGGGCAAAAATCGAACCATTTTCCTCATGAAATGTCCGGCGGAGAGAAACAGAGACTTTCGATAGCCCGAGCTATCATTAATCAGCCAGAAATTATTATTGCCGATGAGCCGACTGGGAATTTGGACCCGGTAAATGCTTATGAAATTATCCAGATTTTAAAAAAGATAAACGACCTTGGAACCACGGTCATTTTAACTACCCACAATAAAGGAATTTTGGAATCGGTAAAAAAGCGGGTTATTACTATGGAAAACGGTAAAGTTGTGCGAGATGACAAGGAGGGTAAATATACTATATAATGGGTTAATAAAAGAAAAATAATGATGTTAATCAAAAGAATAATTAAATCAGGGTTTATAAATTTCAAACGAAACGGACTTATTTCTTGGGCCTCGGTAATCATAACTACGATCACTCTTTCGGTTATCGTTAGTATTATTTTGCTTCAAGCAGTAGTTATTTCTTCTTTAACTCAAATTAAAGACAAAGTAGACGTGACGATTTATTTTAATGTTGGAGCATCCGAAGACAAGATAATGGCGCTCAAAAGTGGGATAGAAAGTTTACCGGAAGTTGAGAGCGTTTCGTACACTTCTGCCGGTGACGCCTTGGATATATTTAGAGCCAGGCATGAAAAAGATTATCCTACCATTCAAGCATTGGACGAAATCGGGACAAACCCACTTGGTGGCTATTTGAATATCAAAGCAAAAGAAGTTTCCCAGTACGAGACAATTGCCAATTTTCTAAAATCAGACAGCACAATTTCTACCGGAGCTGCTTCCATTATTGATAAAGTAAATTATTACCAAAATAAATTGGTAATCGATCGATTGAACGCGATTATTGCCGGTGGACAAAGAATAGGATTTTTAGTTACCTTGATTCTTATCATTATTTCAATAATTATCACTTTCAATACCATTCGGCTTAAAATCTTCTTCTCGAAAGAAGAGATAGGCGTAATGCGTTTGGTAGGGGCTTCAAAGATGCGTGTCCGAGGTCCATTTATGATCGAGGGAGCTATTTATGGTATCGTGGCGACAGCTGTGACGTTGCTTTTGTTCTTGCCAGTTACGATCTGGCTTGGGCACAACATGACCGATTTCCTTGGAATTAATTTGTATCACTACTACTTCTCACACTTATATACAATTTTTATTGTTGTTTTATTATCAGGAGTATTTTTGGGAATGGTTTCAAGTTTACTCGCGGTTAGGAGATACTTGAACAAATAATATAAAGTAAAAAGATGCAAAAAAAAGATAATTGCAAATACATTTTCGTTGTTGGTGGAGTTATGTCTAGTGTTGGAAAAGGAATTGCCGCGGCTTCTATCGGTAAAATATTGCAGTCTCGGGGTTATCGAGTAGCTAATCTGAAAGCAGATATGTATGTCAATATCGATGCTGGCACCATCCGTCCAGCAGAGCATGGGGAAGTTTTCGTCGGAGACGACGGAGTGGAAGCAGATCAAGATCTTGGCAATTATGAACGCTTTACTAATCAGACAAGTACCAAAGAAGATTATATAACTACCGGTCAAATTTACGCCGAAGTAATACGGCGAGAACGAAATCTGGAGTACGGAGGAGAAGATGTTGAAGTTTACCCGGATATTCCGAAAGAAATAATCAGACGGATTACCGCTTGTCATGAAAAAAATAAATCTGATATTACCATAATAGAGTACGGTGGAACAGTAGGCGAGTATCAACTCTTGCCATTCTTAGAAGCGGCTAGAATGATGAAATCAAAAAATCCTGGCGACGTATTTATTGTTTTGACAAGTTACTTGCCGACACCGTCGCTCTTGGGTGAGCAAAAATCAAAACCAACCCAGCGTGCCATTAATGACCTTCATTCGATGGGACTCAATCCAGACTTTGTGCTTTGTCGAGCGGATCATCCTGCTACTCCCGACATCAAAAGAACAATTAGTAATGTCTGTAGTTTGCCGATCGAGAGGATAATTTCTGCTCCGGATGTTTATTCTATTTACGATGTCCCAGTTAATTTTGAAAAAGAAAATTTTGGAGAAATTCTTCTCAAAACTATAGGGTTGCCACCACGACAAAAAGATCTAGCTGATTGGACAGCATTGGCAAATAAAATTAAAAAAATAAACAAGGAGGTAAAGATAGGTATCGTGGGTAAGTATTTTAATTTTAAATCTTGTAAAGATACTTATATTTCTGTCATTGAATCAGTTAATCACGCTACTTGGAACTTGGGATACAAGCCAAATATTATTTGGCTTGATACCGAAAGATACGAAGCGGACAAAGGAAAATTAAAAGAGTTAGAAGAGCTAGATGGCATTATCCTCCCGGGAGGTTTCGGTAAGCGGGGAACAGAAGGGATGATTTTAGTTGCCGATTATGCCCGCCAACATAAAATCCCTTATTTTGGGCTATGTTTGGGGATGCAGATATTGACCATTTCTTTTGCCCGGAATGTTTTAAATATTAAAAAAGCAAATTCAACAGAATTTGATTCAAGTACACCCGACCCGGTTATTGCTACTATGGCCGACCAGGTTGAAAAAATTAAAAATAAAAATTACGGAGCTACCATGCGTCTCGGATCATATCCTTGTACCTTAAAAAACGGTACTGTTGCTGCCTCGGCTTATGGAAAAAAGGAAATTACCGAACGACACCGCCATCGCTATGAAGTAAACAATTCATATGTTGAAAGACTAGAAAAGGCGGGACTTGTTTTTTCAGGAATTTCTCCAAATGGGGAACTTATGGAAATTGCCGAATTGCCGAAGAGGATGCACCCATTTTATTTAGGGACGCAATTTCATCCTGAATTCAAATCTCGACCACTTGCTCCGCACCCACTCTTTACTGCATTTATTAAAGCTTCCATCAGTAAAAAATCTCCTACCCAAGGATCAATTTCTAAGAAAGAGCTTAGTAAGAAACTAGTGAAAGTAGTCTAAAAAGTTATAGATTGATTGTGATCGTTTGACGAATCTCGTCGAAAGTTTTTAACAATGCATTTTTATTGAATTCTTGTACGACGCCAACAGGATAATTTTCTATTGCTCCATAGTGAACGAAGTATCTAATCCCAAGGCAAGGGTTTGTTCCATGCATCGCATAAACGGTTTCTTCATAACGGTTACCCGCACCTGCCCCGCTTGTGGTCCCCATTGAATAAACCGTGTCATTTTCGGTCACATCTTTTACTTGAGCGTCTTTGTCAAGAAACAACCCCGCAGTACAATTTTCTGTTTTTGGAATAAGCTCTACTGAAAAGTAAGTGTCTGTAGAGAGATTGGTGTTTTTCGTTAATTCGGTTGGGATAGTAAACTTTGTTCCGTAAATATCTTTTCCTGGGCCGAGTGCTTGATAAATATATTTTTCATCCACCGTGTAACCGGTCGGATACCTGAGTGAGTATCCGTCTGTTCCATTTTGATAGATTTCCGTAAGTCCTCCTGTATCTGGTTTTACAACAACGCAACCAATGTAACTTTTTGCCTGATTATTTTCAAGTACTAGTGCGCCATTTCCTTTTCCCCAAAACACAAATGACTCATCCGGATTGGCATACCGAGTTCCGTCTGCTGAGATAGTTTGGTTTAGAGTAAAAGCTCGTCCGTCGCTTAATTTTAATTCTATTTTTCCGCTTGGAATCGGTTGCTCTCCTTGAGCGACAACTATTTCTGCTCCGGTGACGTAGGTTGCTCTAATTGATTTATTGTTGTTGCAAGCATAATAAACGCTGATTGGAGCCGTAGTGGAAATAGTCGGAGCAGTTGTTTTTCGTGCTGCGACTCTGATAACCATCAATATTATTATGATAGCGAAAAATATGTATAAAATTGTCTTTAGATTTTTTTTCATCCAATAATTCTACTCCGGGCAGAAACTAAGTCAACTTTTTTATAATACAGTTTTTGGCACTTTGGAAAGTGCACCAAGGGAAAGAAACTACTCGTATATACTAACATAAGGGTCATCTTAGTCATTTGACCCAAATATTACGATTAAATTGATATATTTCATTTATTATGTTAAACAAAAAAAGCACATTATTACTATTTTTGAGTCTGTTTGTTGCCATTCTTGCGGCGTCCCCCGTGTACGCTGAAGGGAATACTGCTTACCGTTCAACCTCGAATGGTAATGGTTGGGGGACAATGATGAAAGGAACTCGTGGTGGTTTTGGTCTTCGTGGGACGGTGGCTACGGTCAACGGTTCCACTTTTACATTAACAACTAAAAAATTAAATACTGATGGAGTTACTCTTAGTACTCAAACTTACATGGTGAATGCTAGTAACGCGACTGTGACAAAAAACGGATCCACTTCAACTGTCTCAAACATTTTGGTTGGTGATACGGTTATGGTTAGTGGGACAATAACTGGAACATCAGTTGTAGCAAAAACTGTTCGTGATGGATTTCCAGCAGTTGGAATGGGGAGAGGAAATAAAATCGGGTCCTTGATTCAAGGAAACGGTCAGCCGGTTGTCGGAGGAAAAGTTACCGTTGTTAGTGGTAACACCATAACTATTTTAAATAGCAGTAATGTTACTTATAGCATTGATGCCACTAACGCGAAAATAGAAAAGGAAGGAGTGATTTCTTCTATTTCAAGTATTGCAATAGGGGACAGTGTTATAGTACAAGGAACTGTAAATGGTACAACTATTACTGCAGCTTCTATTATTGATTCTCAAATCAAAGTGCAAGTTGCTGAGGGAACTACCACGAATGGCAATCAAGGGAAGCACAAAGGTTTCTTTGGTTCAATCGGGGGTTTCCTTGCCGGCATTTTTGGTTTCTAAAAATTAAAAAATAAATTATCAAAAAAAGCGCCGGAAGGCGCTTTTTTTGATGGAAAGTTTATATTAATAATTATTACGGCATCATTCCTTTTGGTTCTAGCATTCCGACCCGGTTGCCTTCAGTATCAATTATTGAAATATACAGCCCGATGTTCGGGATGTCGTCCGGAGTACCGTCTTTTTTCATCCCGCCGATAACTTTTCCACCTGCTTCTTTTACTTTTTTTATAGCTTTTTCGAGGTCATCGACGGCAATGACAACAGAGGGGTGATTACTCAAGGGATCAGAAGTTTTTTCATAAAAACCACCATTGATGCGGTTGGTCTTTGTAAGCATTCCTTTTTCATCGGTTTCTCCGGTATTAACCACCACGTAATTCCCCATATCATCGTCCATTTGTTTGGTCTTCCAACCAAAGGCCTTTTCATAAAACATCCTCATCCGGCCGAGATCTTCGGCTGGCATTTCAAAATGTACTACTGGGTTCATATTGTCCATAAAATTATTTGACTTAATAATTTTTAATCATTCGACTCCCTGAGGGTACCACATAGACGATGAAGGTTTCATTAAAATAAAAATATGTTTCCCGTTGTATAATGCTTTTATGAGAAAAGAATCAAAAAATCTATATCTACACGCCGACGGAGATTCTTTTTTTGTAGCTTGCGAAATTTCCATGCATCCGGAACTGCGAGGGCATCCGGTTATTGTGGGTGGGGACAGGGGGATTGCAGTTGCGATGAGCATGGAGGCAAAAAAGCTCGGAGTAACGCGCGGGATGCCGGTATTTCAGATAAAGAAATTTTTCCCGGAGGTGGTTATTCTTTCGCACCATTTTGATTTATATCAAGATATTGCGGACAAAATGTATCTGATTCTTTTGTCCTACTTTGCTAAAGTCGAAATATATAGTATTGATGAATGTTTTGCTTTAGTAGAACCGTCTATTGTAAAATATTTCGGTGGAGAGAAAAAACTTTTGGTTGAACTAAAAAAAGAAATTGAAAAAACACTTCAGGTGACTTATTCATTTGGCCTGGCTCGAACTAAAACACTCGCGAAGCAAGCATCAAAACTTGAAAAACCTAATGGTTCGGTGATTCTCATTTCAAAAGAAGATGAAGAGGGGGCGCTTCGAAAAACTTCAATCGAAGATGTTTGGGGGATTGGTCGGCAAACAGCTCCAGCCTTAGTGAGGCTTGGAATAAAAACTGCATATGATTTTGTAAATTATCCTGACGTAAAAATAATAAAAAATTTCTCAAAGCCACTGCTTGTTTTAAAAAAAGAACTTGCTGGAGAGCAAATTATGGAAGTGGAAAACGACTCCGATCCACGGGATCAGAAATCAATCCAAGCCACAAGTACTTTTCATCCGGCTTCGAGTGATACAAAAATAATTTGGCGAGAAATGGCAGAGCGGGCAGAGGACGGTTGTAAGAACGCGAGAGTTATAAATTTGGTTAGTAACAAAGTATCGTTTTTTGTTAAAACAAGTGAGTATAAATATTATTTTGACGAAGTAAAATTGACTGAGTATACCGCAGACCCTGGTAGTGTGCTAGATGCCATCGAACCGAAGTTTTTAAGACTATTGCCGAAAAAGGCCAGGATCCGTTCAACCGGAGTAATATTACACAACCTTAAACGGCAAGAAGAAGTGCCGCTTGATTTATTTGGGAAACAAAAGAAAGCCCTGAAAAATTTAGTAGTGGAAGAAGTAGCGGATAAAATAAGAAAAAAATATGGCGAAGATACAATCAAGCGTGCTTCGTCTCTAAAAAGGAAGGAAACAAACTAGGTTAAATTGACCAATAATGGAAGAAAAACTTTAGTCCGATGTAGTAAATAGTATTACAAAATAATAATGCACCCCTGTGTTCAACTAGCAGGGAATTAAAATTTATGGAACCAATTAAAAAAGTTGTGTTTGATAAAACATATGACGCGCCTGTTCACCTTGTCTGGAAAGCTTGGACAGATCCAGAGATGGTTAAAGAATGGTGGGGGCCGAGAGACGTTACTATTCCTGAATGTAAAATTGATCTCAAGGTTGGTGGCACTATATTCATAGTGATGGAAGCGGGCGAGGCGATGGGACAATATAAAGACACCAAGTGGCCAATGCTTGGAACTTTTACCGTAATTGAACCAAATTCCAAACTCTCTTATGATGCCAAAGCTTGGACCGAGGGCCAAAAAGAAACTACGGAGATCGAGCAGGTGACTGAGCTTGTTTTATCAGAAGAAGACGGGAAAACCAAATTACATTTGGTTGCTACGATTAATAAGTTTGGACCGGATGCCACTATGGCGGTAGAGGGGATGCAATATGGTTTTACTCAGCAACTTGAAAAGTTGGGTGATTTCTTGGCAAAAAAGAAATAAAAAACGTTATTTGCTTGATGTGGGTTTATTATACTAAAATTTCTAGTGTCGTTGCTTTATCTTCGAGTGTTTTAGCCGGGACACAAGAGTTAAATAATAGAAAGAAAAGTCATTAAACAAAATATACATACTCCTGCGGAAAATACATGCCACAAGCTATGGTTGAGATAATAGTCACGTTTTGCCCTTCTAAAATAGAAGAATAAAGCGATTAAGGCACAAAGAATTGCTAGGGCACAATACGGGAGCAATAAATGTCCCTTAAAAAGCAAAATAAAATTTGAAAGCATTAATATGCTAGAAAAAATTACATCTAGATAATAAAGGTCTTTTGCTTGGTTAAAAAAATGAAAATCGTAAGAAATAATAAAAACGACTAACAGTACCATTGCATACCAGTATAAGTTATTGAAAACGGCAAGAGCAAGAGGAATTAAGAAAAATATATTACTCCATTTAAGAAATTCGCCCTGATATATTTTTTTCATCTTTTAATTATAACAAAATTATCCCTAAAAACAGACTTGGCGTTAAATACGATTAGTTGTACCGTCTTTACCGATTACTGATTGCCTTTAAGAAAAAGTTAACAATCTTTTCCGAAAATATACAAAGTACAGCAAAAAATATAGCGCCAAAAACGGGTGTTTGGGATCCGACGCATCTCGTGCGTAGGTTATCCCGTACGATACCCTTGACAAACTCGTGCTCACGTGTTGGCTGGGAGACTAGGACTCGAACCTAGATAGACGGCTCCAGAAGCCGTCGTCCTACCATTAGACGATCTCCCAATATTATATTTTCTGAAACAACTCTTTAAGGTACTCCCAATTGCTTAATTAACTCTTATACAATAATACAAAATGGGGTTTTTATCAAATTTTGGTATAATAAAAATATGAGCATAGAACCAGAAGGGAAAATTAAAATAAAAGCTTTGTGTTTATTTTATAAAGATGGAAAAATTTTAATATCTAAACATTTCGATTCTGTTAAAAAAGAAAGTTTTTATCGGATTCTTGGCGGGGGAGTAAACTTTTTTGAAACAAGCGAGGCTGGGGTTCGTAGAGAAATACAAGAGGAACTATTAAGTGACGTTGAGAATTTAAAATTGATTGATGTTATAGAAAATTTATTTGTTTTTGAAGGCAACAAAGGACACGAAGTCACTTTTTTATACCAAGGAGATTTAGTACGAAAAGAATTGTATGTACAAAATCCCATCCATATTATTGAAAATACTTATGAATTTGACGCAAATTGGGTTCTCCTAGATGATATCCTCGCCGGCGAAATTCCCCTCTACCCCGAATTTGATTATAAAACTTTATTCAAAAAATTACTATAGAAATAAAAAAAACGTTGCTCGAACTATGATTAAGTTCGTACAACGTTTTGGATTTTAACCGGCGGACGACATTTTACTGAATGAAAAGTACGTTGGCCACTTTGCCATCTGCATCGGTGTTGATTTCGAGTGCCTGACATTCACCGAGCTGAATGTGGAGGGATGCTTCAGTGGCGATAGATGATTCCTGAAACATCCAGTAGATCAGGCTGTTGATAGTTACCGCATGTGCCACGATCAAGATTTTTTTATTGGAAATGTTGCCAAGGATTTCTCCTATTGCAAATGCCCCTTCCTGTCCGATCTTATGGAGCAGGGTGCTGTTGTCACCTTCCTTTTCAAGGTAGGTGTGCAGACTTACATAGCCATGGCGTTCACCCATTCTCATGAGTTCATCATTTTCCTCTTCCCCAGGAAGAGCATACAGGATATCCAAAGAGATAATTTCCTTTGAATCTTTCCCTTCCGTGATGTCGTGGACAGTTTGCATTGCCCGGATTGCAGACGAACTGATAATTTTATCAAAGGAGTTTCCATAATTTTCCTTGAAATTGATGGCCTGTTCGTGTCCGAGGTGAGCTAATTTACGGAGAGAATCAACTGGGTTAGGTAACGTTTTCCCGTGTCGCAGGAAAACAAAGGTACAATTGTAAAAGTTCATCGTTGATGAATTTAGGTGGATACTGAATTTTTCATATAAAGCATAGCATATTTTACACAAAAGTCAATAGCTTCGTAATATCTCGTGGTCGCAGCTTTAATAGGCAATACTTTCGTTACAGTCATTAAAGGGTTCATAGCTCTTTCGACCGGTTCAGCCAGTATGTTTGCCGAAACAGTGCATAGCTTTGCGGATACTTTGAATCAGACTCTGTTGCTTGTAGGTTTGAAACGCTCCAAAAAACCAGAGGATCATACTCACGGCTATGGTTACGGAATTGAAAGATTTTTTTGGTCCTTGATTTCTGCTTGCGGGATTTTGTTTATTGGAGCGGGAGTAACGATTTACCATTCGGTAGATTCTTTGCTAAGTGGAAGTAATTTGTATACCTTCAGTTTTCAGAGTCTTATCGTGTTATTTTTTGCTTTACTTATTGAAAGCACCACTTTATTTATTGCCATAAAAGAATTGAAGAAAAATGAAAAGTTTTCTAAAAAAATATTTAACGCAGAAGCAGACCCAATAACTCTGGCGGTGGTGTATGAAGACAGTGCCGCCGTCATTGGAGTGTTTGTGGCATTCTCTGCGCAACTTTTGATGTTCTTCACTAAAAATAGTATTTATGATTCAATCGGGGGAATTGTGGTGGGGTTTATCCTTGGCATTTTGGCGATTACTTTGATAGTAAAAAATCACAAATATATTATTGGGAAATCGATCAATGAAAAAACGAAAGAAGATATTATAGAAGTACTTCTCGAAGATCCCTGCATTGAAAAGATTGTCGAATTTAAGTCCGTAGCGGTGGATATCGGGAAGTATCGGATTTATACCTCGGTTGAATGGAATGGCACTCCCTTATACGAAGAGATTTATGAAGCCGGGGACTTGAGAGAAGAATTTGAAAACATTAAAAATGATTTTAAAGAATTTACAAAATTAATGTTTAAAACGACAGACCGGATTCCTAGGTTGGTTGGTGCCCACATTGATAAAATAGAAAAAAATATTGTAGAAAAGTTTCCTGAAATTCTTTACGTTGATATTGAGATTAATTAAACACTATTAATTATTTTTCCGGATTGTTTGACAATTGGGATTTTTATTTTTTTAACTTACATTTAACATTGGCAAATTATCCTAAAAGGCACATGATCATAGGTATTATTGGTAAACAAAAAGTTAGTTTGAGGACTTTTTGCTCGTTTTGACATTTCTCATCAATAGTAGTATATTAGATAGATAAAAGCGAAAAGCTTTTTTTTAAATTACGACGAACTTTATGAAAAAAAAGATTATAGATATTTTAAGTCATCCGAAAATAATTATTCCAGTCGCATTATTGTTAGCCATAGTGGTTGGTTTTTTTGTTTACAAAAATGTGGGGCAGACTCCAGACGTTTCAAGTATTCTTGGCTCGGATTCAAATAATTCTCTTCCAAATGTAACAAATGGACAAAATATTGATTTGGCTTTTCTCAAAAGTGGAAAAGTAAATACTGTAGCGGTAATTATCGGTAGCCCCGTAAAAAAAGGGCAGTTGTTGGCTAGTCTAGACTCAACTGACGTAAAGGGAGCACTTGAAATCGCGAAGGCAAACTACCAAAAAATCTTAAACGGGGCAACTGGCCCGGACATTGATGTGGCGAGGGCACAAGTAGCGAGTGCTCAAACAGCCCTTGACCAATTGAAAAATCAGCAAGACTTGTTGGTGGAAAATGCTCACCGAAATTTATTGAATTCCGGATTTATAGCTACCACTGCCGACCAAGCGAGCTTGGAGAATGCCCCAATTATTTCCGGAACATATTTAAAAGATGCTCAAGGCCAAATAATTATTGAAGAGTATCCATCAAGCGGAGGATTTTCTTTTAAAACAAGTGGACTAGTTGAAGCAATCGGGATGGTGAGTTTGATAACTCCCCAGCCCATAGGAAGTACTGGACTTTTTATTAAATATATCCAAGTGAACAATGACACCAAGTGGGTAGTTAATATTCCAAATACCGAATCTTCGCAATATACGATTAATTTCAATGCCTACCAAGCAGCACTTTCTAATCGAACTCAAACTGAAGCAAATGCCGAAGCAGTATTAAATCAAGCACAATCCGCCTTATCACTTAAACAAGCAAACGCTCGTCCAGAAGATATAGCTGCCGCTTCCGGTTCACTTTTGGTGGCCCAAAGCAATTTCAATAATGATTTTATTTATGCTCCGAGTGATGGAATAATCACTACAGTAAATATAAAAACGGGGGAAATAGCAACCATGAACCAAAAAGTAATCGAAATGACTACAAGTGTGGCTAATTAAAATTTATGAATGACAAACAATCAACAACTGAAGATAAAGTAGAAAAAAAAGAAAGTATATTTTCGAAAGCTTGGTTTCGAAGTGTGGCAGGAATTATTGTAATATTTTTATTACTTGGAATTTTTATTTTCTGGCGTGCAACTGTCGGACAAATAAAAATAGAAAATTCCTTGATTGATGCTCCGATTATTGCCCTTTCTCCGGCTACTCCAAACACTTTGGAAGAAATCTATGTGAAGGCAGGGGATGTGGTGCAAGCCAATACTCCGGTAGCAAAAGTTGGCAGTGAGACGCTTACTTCGAAGGTAGCAGGAATAATTGTTTCAGTGAATCACCAAGAAGGACAGATATTTACCCCTGGGCAGGCGGTTGTTTCAATGATAAATATCGCGGAAGAAAGAGTGGTCGGAAAAATTGATGAAGACAAAGGACTTTCTAAAGTAAAAATTGGACAAAAAGCAACATTTACCGTGGATGCTTTCGGCAATAAAAAATACGTAGGGGTGGTTGACGAGGTAAGTCCGATTTCAGATACAAGCGGAATTGTTTTTAATATTTCTGACAAACGTGCCGTAAAACAGTTTGATATTAAAGTTCTCTTCGACACAAAAAAATATCCGGAATTGAAAGAGGGGATGTCGGCTAAAATTACTATTTTTACTAATTAAAAAATATGGAACAAGAAGCGCCAAAAGACAATTTGCGCTGGTGGATTCTTCTGACTGTCATCATCGGGACTTTTCTTGGTAGACTTGATCAAACAATTGTCAACCTTGCTTTACCTAAAATAATTGATTCTTTCAGTATCACTGTTTCTGCGGCCGGATGGATTGCCACCGCTTATATCTTAGCTAATGCCATTTTTGTACCAGTTTGGGGAAAACTAGGAGATACGATTGGTAGAAAAAAAGTCTACATCTTGGGATTCTCTATTTTTATTTTAGGTTCTCTTTTAGCTGCTCTTTCTTGGAATTTAACCTCAATGATTATTTTTCGGGTAATTCAAGCAATAGCGGGTTCGGCTGATTATCCGACGGCGATGGCAATTGTAGCGGTAACTTTTAAACAAGGAAAAGAAAGAGCACAAGCGCTTGGAATATGGTCAACTTCTTTTGCGGCAGCCTCGGTATTTGGTCCTTTGATTGGTGGCCCCTTGATTGATAGCTTTGGCTGGCAGTCAATCTTTCTAATAAATATTCCAATTGGAATTGTTGGAATTTTGATGGCACTACGATTTATTAAGGAATCCGTTTCTGAAGTAAAATCGGTTTCATTTGACTGGTGGGGAGCAATTGTGCTTGGTGGGTCACTTTCGAGTTTGGTATTAGTGCTCGACCGAGGACTGGATTGGGGTTGGTTTTCTGTTTCAGCGATTGCCTGTTATTTCTTGACGATTGCTCTATTGGGTCTTTTTATAAAAATTGAAAATAAAGTGAAAGAGCCTATTGTGGATTTAAAATTCTTTAAAATTCCTGCTTTTGTTAACGCTCTAGTCAACAACTTTGTGGTATTTATGGGAATGATTGGTGGAATTTTTCTTTTGCCAATTTTTGCTCAAACATTTTTAGGTTATACGGCTACCCAAAGTGGATATTTATTTATTCCGATGGCTTTCTCGATGGTGATTGCTTCTCCACTTGGGGGAAGTTTAACCGGAAAAGTCCAAGCAAGATACATAATTTTTTGGAGTACTCTCGTCGCGTCTATTGGTCTTTTCCTTTTCACTCGAATTGATCCAAAATCAACTGCACTTGATTTAATTGTTCCTTTAATTATTATGGCCTTGGGTCTTGGTTTCGGAATGGCCCAACGTACGAACGTGGTGGCTTCGGTGGTAGATCAACATGAAATCGGAATCGCTTCCTCAATCCTTGCTCTTGTTCGAAATATTGCCGGTGCTTTTGGAATTGCAATTTTTGCCACAATTTTAAATAACTCCACCAAAAGTAATTTATTGAAAATAAATCAACATAGTTTTATTACGGTCCATAATCCACAGATCGTTCAAGAATTTGTAACCCTAGTTACTTTGAAGGCACAAGTGGATGCGTACGCGCACGTATTTTTGATTTCAAGTATCATTGTATTCATTGGAGCATTCTTAGCTCTTTTCCTAAAAGTGAAAAACGAGAGGAAGGACTTAAAAGTTCTGATAGAATAGAAAATTGAAATTTGGCATTTAATTTAGGTATATAATATAGCTATGGAACCTCTAGCTTCAAAAATTAGGCCGAAAAATTTGGATGAATTTGTGGGGCAAGAACATTTAGTGGGTGAAGGGAAACCTTTGCGGGTGGCTATCAAACAGAAACACCTCTTTTCTTTTATTTTCTGGGGACCACCTGGCGTTGGAAAAACTACACTGGCAAAAATTTATGCCAAAGCACTGAACGCGGATTACCACGAACTTTCCGCGGTTTCAGCCAGTAAAGACGACATTCGCGAAATTGTGGAGAACGGCGGAACTTTACTCGGTCCGAAAATCCTTTTTTTGGATGAAATTCATCGTTTCAATAAAGCGCAACAAGATTTTCTTTTGCCGTACGTTGAAAGTGGCCGGCTTACTTTAATTGGCGCGACGACCGAGAACCCATCGTTTGAAGTTATCCCTGCGCTCCTTTCCCGTTCTCGGGTTTTTGTTTTGAACGGACTTTCGGAGAGTGAAATGAAAAAAATTATTAAGCGAACCAATTTTAAGTTAAAAAAAGATGCGATTGATTGGTTGGTGCAAATGGCAGATGGTGATGCTCGTCAAGCAATAGCAATGATCGAAAATACAGCTGGACTTTATTCTGACATTACACTTCCAAATTTAAAAAATACTCTCCAATCAAAAACACTGCGATACGATAAAAAAGGAGAGGAACACTATAACACCATAAGTGCCTTTATAAAAAGTATGCGCGCTTCTCAGCCGGATGCCGCTTTGTACTATATGTGTCGAATGTTGGATGCGGGGGAGGATCCGAAATTTATTGCACGGCGGATGGTAATATTTGCTAGTGAGGACATTGGACTTGCGATGCCAACTGCGCTTGTGGTGGCAAATGCTGTGTTTGCAGCCGTTGATACAATCGGGATGCCGGAATGTGCCGAAAATTTGGCACACGGAGTCGTATATCTTTCTCAGGCGAAGAAAAACAGGGATGCGTACAATGCATATTTGCTTGCAGTAGCGGACGTCAGAGAACATGGCAATCTACCTATCCCGATCAGTATCAGGAATGCCCCAACCAAACTTATGAAAAATTTGGGTTATGGAGAAGGTTATAAAAAATATACCAATGAAAGTCTGCTTCCAGAAAAGTTAAAAAACAAAAAATATCTCAAGAGTGAAAAGTAAAATAACTTTTTAATCAAGTTTTAATAATCTTTTTGTACAATGTTCTGGTGGTCGGAATATTATTATTAATTTAATTAATAAGAAAATATGAAAACAATGACTTGTGAACAAATGGGTGGGCCATGTGGTTATAAAATTTCTGCGAATACTCCAAAAGAAATGATGGAAGAGGGGATGGAACATTTAAAAGAAAGTCATCCTGATATTTCCCGAAAAATGGAAACAATGTCTGCCGAAGAAAATAAAGATTGGAATGATTCTTTTCTGAGAACGTGGGAAATCACCCCAAACATCATGTAATAAATAAGTCAAAGGGACCAAGATTAACCTTGCTGAAACAAGAAATATCTTGGTCTTTTTGGTGTATAATACTATTATGAAAACAGTAAATAGTAGGACAACCGAATATAATATTGAAGATTTGTTTTTGAAGCGTTATTCACCCCGCGCGATGTCTGGAGAACCGGTTCCGATAGAGCAATTAATGACTTTGTTTGACGCAGCACGTTGGGCACCATCAGCCAGCAATATTCAGCCTTGGAGATTTTTGTATGCTCTCCGGGGAACTTTGGATTTTGATTTATTCTTTTCTTTTTTGGCAGATGGAAACAAAACCTGGTGTAAAAATGCCGGAGTTCTTTTGATCGGCATTTCAAAAAAAAATGCCGACGATGGAAAACCAAACCCGACTCATTCTCTAGATATTGGCTCGGCTTGGGAGAATCTTGCTTTGCAAGCTACTCAGATGAGCTTGGTTACCCATGGAATGGCTGGATATAGCACAGAATCCGTACGAAAAGAATTGAACATCTCTGAAGAGTTTGAGATTAATTTAATGATTGCAGTCGGGAAACCTGGGAAGGTTGAAGACTTGCCGGAATATTTGCAGGTAAGAGAAAAACCAAACGATAGAAAAAAATTATTTGAAATTGTTTTTGAGGGGAAAGAAGGTGCAAAAATGCTGAAATAAGGTATTATGAAATAATAATGAAAAGTTTCATCTTGAAAACAGGAGCTATTTTAAAAAGTCGCATTTTTTGGTTATTCATTACTTCTGTTTTTTTGCTGATTTTTTTATATGCTAAAACAAATTTTATTTTTAGTAACAACATAACTTACAATATAGGCGAAGAAACGAAAAAAGAAGAGAATACTCTTCCTCCATCAGCTAGTCAAGGAGTTCTTCCTCTTGATAAGGAAGCTTATGATAAGAAAATAAATGAATTGGCAAATAACCCTCTGCCAGTCGTTCCGAAACCAACAGCCAAACAAGTAAAAGATCCAAAGACCGGGAAAATCACTTTGGTTTCAGTGCCGGCTCCGGTGGTCATCCCAAAGCCGAATCTCTGGCCAGTAAAAACAGTTTATCCGAATGCAGGAGCGCTACTCCCATTTAATCGTATTGTTGCTTATTATGGAAATTTATATTCGACCAAAATGGGAATACTCGGACAATACCCGGAGGACATAATGATTCCAAAATTAAAAGAAGAAGTAAAAAAATGGAAGGATGCTGACCCAAGTACTCCGGTTGTTCCGGCGCTTCATTATATTGTTGCTACAGCTCAAGGGAGTAAGGGAGTGGACGGGAAATATCGCTTTCGGATGCCAGGTAAAGAGATAGACAAAGTGATTGCGATGGCAGCTAAAATAAATGGGCTTGTTTTCTTGGACATCCAAGTGGGGTTGAGTAATATTCAAGCAGAATTACCTTTACTTGATAAATATTTAAAAATGGATAACGTTCACCTTGGAATTGACCCAGAGTTTTATATGAAAACCGGGGCGAAGCCTGGGACAGTTATTGGTACGATTGATGCCTCTGAAATAAATTATGCAGAGGAGCATTTGGCAAAAATTGTACAAGACAACACCCTCACTCCAAAAATTTTAATTATTCATCGCTTCACCCAAAAAATGGTGACGAATTACAAAAATATTAAAATACTGCCTGAAGTGCAATTTGTGATGGACATGGACGGCTGGGGCCCAAAAGCAAAAAAAATAGGTACTTACAAACAATTTGTCTACAAAGAGCCTGTTCAATTCACTGGTTTTAAATTATTTTACAAAAATGATATCCTTGACAAGGGGACGACTCTCTTTACTCCTACTGAACTTTTGAAGTTAAACCCTCAACCGAGCTATATTCAGTATCAGTAACTTTGATTTGCCTCTTTCTTTTTGTTACAATAGGACAATGAAACAAACACGACTTGACCAATTAGCAGACGGGATCTTTGCTATCGTTATGACAATTCTTGTTTTTGAAATACGGGTCCCGGAACTCACGGGGATTGTAAACAATAAAACTCTCCTAGATTCGTTAATGTCACTTCTCCCTGTATTCATTAGTTACATTCTTGGATTTTCACTCTTATTTACTTATTGGCGAAGTCATCATTTTATTGCTTCCATTTTGGTAAAAAATATTGATACAAAGTTTACAAACCTGAATGCTATTTTTTTCTTCTTCATTGGGCTTGTTCCCTTCTCATCTCATCTCCTGGGGAACTACAGTAATTCCAAAGTAGCCATTATCTTTTTTGCTTTAAATATTATTTTGATTGGGATTTCACTTTTTAGAATGCGTCAATATGCCATCCGGTCTAGTACAATCGAAAATATGCCTTTTACAAAATTGGAAAATGAACATGCCAATATGCATATTTGGTTCCCAGTCATCGCTTCTGTCGTTGCAGTTGTGGTATCTTTTTTGAGTGTCTATATTGCATTTCTTCTATTTACCTTGGCGATTTTATTTAATCTTTCGGATAGTAGCACGAAGTATTCTTTTCGAATAGCAAATATTTTTCTTAAAAAACGACTTAAATAACTAGGCCTAAATAAAAAAAGGAATTTTTGTTTAAACAAAAATTCCTTTAGAATTCGATGCCTATCGCTTTATAAATCGCTAGGCCTTTAAAGAAAATAAATAATAGCCAAACAATAGTGGCTATCAAATTATTGATTAGTAACAGTGACCAGACTTTTCTGTTTATTTTTCCACGTTCGTTGCCGCAGTGATTCGCTAAATAGTTCACTAGCCATAAAAATGGTTCAAAAATAAACAGACTTACTGTTGTCAGGGCTTTTTCTTTCACCATGACAAGTCGAATAAGTCTTCTTACACAACCTGGTTTTATTCTTTCGATTAAGAGTATTAGGTTGAGTACAAATAGAATGTAGATTGTCACAAGTGTCTTCCAAAAAAGTTTTACCATATAAATTAGGAAACTTTTTTCCTTTTTTTTCCCTAAAATTTTTAGAGAGGAGTAGGTTAAGAAGACAGTGAAAAGATACATTATCAATCCCGCCGAAAATACTGAAAGATGGGATAGTAGATAAGGAGCCAGAACCCAGGAGTATAAGAAAATTATTACTCGCCGGGACAAGGCTAGTTTATCAGTCGTACTGACTTGCCGGAGGTTGAAAAACATCTCCGGCATAACCAAAATCAACAAAAGTGTTGCTTCCATGATGTCGAAGATTTTTTCTGTTTTCGAAGAGCGATTTTCGCCTCCTTTCCAATAGATTGCCACACTTTGTCTCTTTTTTCAATAGGAGGGATGTGCTATAATATCGTTATGAAAAAATCAAACAAAATTATTCTTTTAATTATTATTGCTGTTCTTCTTGTGGGGGGTGTTGTCGTTTTCTTCTTAACAAGAAATTCAAATGGCGTTCCGAAAGGCAAATACACTGCTTTTGCCACTTGTCTGAAAAATTCCGGAACAACTTTCTATGGAGCTTTTTGGTGCCCGCATTGCAATGCCACAAAAAAATTGTTTGGAGATTCGGTGAAACTTTTGCCTTATGTTGAATGTTCCACTCCGGATGCCGCTGGCCAAACTCAAATTTGCCAAGATAAAAAAATAAAAGGATATCCTTCTTGGGTTTTTCCAACTGCGATTAATCTAGAAAGTGCCGACGCGCCACACAAATGTACTGATAGTCAGGATGAGACGCCAGTATGTAAACAAAGTTATAACACCGATTTTGATACTTGGGTTTTCAGTTCCATTGATTCAGCATTAGTGGGAACAAATTCTGAACCTACTCATAAAGGAACCACTTGGACTTTCGCTCCTGGTTCTCGTTTATCTGGAGAAGTTTCACTTGAAATGTTGGCGAAACAAACAAGTTGTACCTTACCGCAATAATTTATTATGAATTTTATAACCGTTCATTACCTAAATATAATTTTAGGGCTTGGGGCGATAGTACTCCAGGTTTTGAGCGTTTTTACTCTGATTTTGCTTTTCTTCGCCGCAAAAAAGAGCAACAAGTTTCTGGAGTATATTGAGAGTCATTTTATTTTGATTGGTTTTTTAATCGCACTTCTCTCATCTCTTTTTTCTTTGGTTTACTCAGAAGTACTTCATTTTTTACCTTGTGAGTTATGTTGGCTTCAAAGGATATTTATCTTCCCGCAAGTTTTTCTTTTCGGGGTTGCCCTTTGGAACAAAGATAGGAAAGTTATTAGGTATGCATTACCTTTGCTTTGTGTTGGTTTTCTAATTTCGGTTTACCAAAACTTCATTTATTACTTTGGTAATTCCAATACCATTTGTGACACCTCGGGTGTTTCTTGTTTTCAGCACCTCGTCTCCGAATTCGGGGGGTATATCTCTATCCCGATGCTTTCCCTCACTAGCTTCTTCGTTCTTCTAACCCTTCTCCTTATAGCTAATTTCAACCAAAAATGAGAATAAAGAAACGAACTAGAAAAGTATTTAAAGTTGTAGTAAATCATAAATATGAAAACATACAAAAAAAGATTACATAGAAGCCAAGATAATAAGGTAATCGCTGGGGTAATGGGTGGAATCGGGGTATATTTTGACATTGACCCGGTTATGATCCGGGTAGCCTATATTATTATCACTGTTTTTACCGGGTTACTCCCAGGGATTATCTCGTATGTTTTTATGGTCTTGGTTATTCCAAAAGAGATAGAAATAGTTTCAGAAAAAAAAGAAAGTCAACGTGAAAAACTTTAAAGAATGTTATACGATATAATAGAAAAATGACTCAAAAGGAAGCTCTCGAAATTTTAAAGTCCGGAATGAACGTTTTTTTGACGGGTTCGGCTGGGTCCGGAAAGACGCATCTCTTGAACCAATATATTAGCTACTTGCATGATGAAAATATTCCGGTGGCAGTGACCGCTTCAACTGGAATTGCGGCGACTCATATGGGGGGAATGACGATTCACGCCTGGGCGGGGATTGGGATAAAAGATCGAATGACGGAATATGATTTGGAAATGATGGAAGGGAAAGAATACCTGTTGAAACGGATTCAGCATACGAATGTTCTAATTATAGATGAAGTTTCAATGCTTGATGCAAAACGGCTCGATATGGTGGAATGGATTTGTCGACATTTTAAAAGAAATGAAAAACCATTTGGCGGGATCCAAGTCATTTTAGCCGGTGATTTTTTTCAGTTGCCTCCGGTTGTTAAAAATTATCCTAAAGAAGAATACAAAGAAAAAGAAATTCAGTTGGGATTTTACAAAGAAGATGAGTTGAACGAAAAAGGAAAAGAAATGTTGGTTCATTCTCGTGCTTGGCGAACTATGCGGCCAGCGATTTGTTATTTAACTGAACAATTCCGGCAAGAGGATGCGAGATTTTTAGAAATCCTAAATGCTATTCGGGCCGGAAGTATAACAAAAAAACAATTTGAAACTATTGAAAGCAGGCTTGATGTGAAATTTCCGCTCGGAGTTGAACCAACTAGGCTCTATACTCACAACATTGACGTGGATATAATTAATCAGAGACATTTAGACAAAATCGGAGGAAACGAAAGAATTTTTGAAATGGAAGGTTCTGGTTCCGTCGGACTTGTTGAAGCTCTTAAAAAAAGTTGCTTGGCTCCAGAGAAACTTCGACTGAAGATTGGGGCAGAGGTAATGTTTTTAAAAAATAATTTTGAAAAGGGATATGTTAATGGAACAAGAGGAAAAGTCTATACTTTTTTATCCGATAGGAGCCCGGTAATAAAACTTTATAATGGAAATGAAATTTCGGTCATTCCGGAAGAGTGGGTAATTGAAGAAAATGGTAAAAGGAAAGCAATAATTTCACAGCTTCCGCTTCGACTTGCATGGGCGATAACTATTCACAAAAGCCAAGGAATGAGCCTAGATTGTGCTGAAATGGACTTATCAAAGACTTTTGCCTATGGGATGGGTTACGTTGCTCTTTCCCGGGTTCGGACCTTGGCTGGGGTGCGGTTGATGGGTTTCCACCGAGATGCACTTTTACCGAATCCAAAAGTTTTGGAATTGGATGAAAGTTTTCAAAACGAAAGTGAAGATAATCAAAAACTTTTTGGGAAACTTTCAAAAAAAGAACAGGAAAAATTACAAACTGATTTTGTTCTTCGGATGGCAAGTTTAAAAAAGTTTGAAAATAGTAGAAAAAGGAAAATAAAAATTAGAAGGTAAATAAATCTACTCGAATTGAAATAAATAAGACAAGTTTTTTGTACTACTCTATAAGATGCTGAAAGAAAATACTAAAATTTTAGACTTTATCCTCATTGATCAAGATGACAATATTCGGAAACTTTCTGACTATTCAGGGAAAGTTTTTTTGTATTTTTATCCAAAAGATGATACTCCGGGGTGTACCAAAGAAGCTTGTGGAATTATGGCTCTATATAATGATTTTGCTAAGCAAAAAATAACTGTCTTAGGGGTATCTTCGGATTCGCCGGAAAGTCACAGAAAGTTTCGAAAGAAATACAATCTGGCCTTTACTCTTTTATCGGATCCAGAAAAGGAAGCAATTAAAATGTATGGTGCGCTTGGTTTACTGGGAGAAACGAAACGAGTGTCGTACTTTATCGAAGACGGCTTAATTAAAAAAGTTTATCCGAAAGTTAGCCCTGAGGAACACGCCCAAGAGGTCTTAAGAGACGTAACCGGATAAAGGTGATATAATTAAAAACGACGATGAAAAAAATTGGAAATACAATTTTCTTTTTCTTTTTGATTTTGTTCTATTTATTAGGCTACACCAATATTCTGGGCGGTCCTTTTGGTTTGGGAAAGTTTCTATTTATCATTACTTTGATAGGGGTTTTTATCGGGTTGATTTTTTTCTGGAAAATTTCAAAACTGGCACAAAAAATTTCAAAACCTGAAGTAAAAAAAGATGAGACGATAAACGTGGAAAGTAAAATCGTAGAGTAGTTTTTATGGGAAAAAACATTATTTTTATATTTTTTAAAAACATCAAAGTATGAACAAAAAATCGATAATAGTGCTACTGTTTATCATTGCTTTCTTTGGAGTTTTTATTTCCATTAGGCAATATATGGCGCTAAGAAAATTGGTTTACCAAACAGCATTTAATAATTACGAAAAATAGAAGAACAATGAAGTTGCTTTATTTTATTAATTTCATTAATATTTGAATATGGAACCACAAGAGATAGATAATTTGTTATATGCTCGAAACACGACACATAAAGAAAATCATGCTGATCGGTATATTGATCATTACCTAGAACAATATCGTATCTATCTTCACATTTTTAATTCTACCTCGGAACGGAGGCTCAAATAAAATGAATTCTTCTTGGGAATCAACACTGCGATTATAGGAATTTTGGGATATCTGGAAACAAAAGGTTTGGCAGTGGAGCAATCAATGATTTTTATGATGGTTCCGTTTGTCGGGATGGCGATTTGTTACTCCTGGTATAAAATAATAGATTCTTATCGACAACTCGATAGGGTAAAATTTAAAGTGATCCACTCCACAGAAAGAAATCTCCCTTTGGCATTATTTGAAACAGAATGGGAATTACTTGGAAAAGGCAGGAATAGAAAATTATATAGACCTTTTTCAATGACTGAAATGAATATCCCAATTATTTTTATGATTCTATATCTTCTTATTTTCTTTTGGAGTTTCCCTTGGATAGAAATTTTGAGGTTAGCTCAATAGTTTTATCTGCGTTCTCGTCGGTCATATTCGTCGTAGTCATCTTCTTTCTTTTTGTCTGGATCTTCTTCTAGCTCTATTTCTATATTGCAATTGGGGCAAAACTTACCATACTGTCTAATCCCGCACTGGGGACAGACATTTCTTTCGTCTTTTTCTTCTTCATTTTTTTCATTTTCATCGTACATGGGCCTAGTATAATATAATTTGTGGGAATTAATCAAGGAGTATATAATAGAAAAATGGAAAACGATGAATTAAAGAAGAAAATAGAAGAACAGGGCTTGAAAATTGACGCGATTTTTACATCAGTTGAAAAGACCAGAAAGTACTTTTTAATGATTGTTTGGGTATCGATTATTGCAGTGGTTCTTCCGATTATAGGCTTATTTTTTGCGATTCCTTCGTTTATGAATAATTATGTTAACTCTTTAGGAGGAGGAGATTCGATTAATAGTCCTTCTTCAACAAGCATCCTTAATTCTATAAAAGATCTCGGATTGTAATATGAAAGATGCCAAGGTTCAAATATTAATTGTCGACTTGGGTTCTCAATATACGGAAGTAATCAGACGTAGTTTACGGTATCTGGGTTTTAAGTCGATAGTTTTAAAACCGGAAGATTCTTTAGCTTGGATTGAAGAAAATTTCCCGAAAGGGATTATCCTTTCCGGCGGAAGCGCGAGTGTTTACGACCCCAAGGCACCACAAATTCCAAAAGAGTTGCTTAATTTCAAGACACCAATTTTGGGAATTTGCTTCGGAATGCAATGGCTTGCATATACACACGACAAAGACTCCGTTCATCACGTGACGGAAGGGAAATCTTACGGACCGGTTGAAATTAATTTTTTAACCGAAAGAAAAAGTTTTCTGTTTCAAGGATTGAAGGAAAAGATAAATGCTTGGTCTAGCCACGGAGATTCTGTGGGGATTGTTCCAAAAGGCTTTGTTGTGACAGCTACTTCCAAAGACGGGAAAGTCATTGAAGCGATGGAAAGCGAGAACGAAAGACTCTGGGGTGTGCAATTCCATCCAGAAGTGATAGAGACCGATGATGAAAATATTATTTTAAGTAATTTTGTAAAAGATATTTGTGGTTGCACGGAAAATTATTCGCGGAAAGACACTATTAAAGAAATTGCGGAAAATACCAAAAAGATTTTAGGGAATGGTAAAGCAATCATCGGAGTGTCAGGTGGAGTGGATTCTACCACTCTTGCTTCTATTTTGGGTCCGGCCCTAGGCAGCCAGTTGAAGGCTTTCTTTATTGATACGGGAGGAATGCGAAAAGGAGAAGTTGAAAAAGTAAAAAAAATTGCCAAACGGGCAGGAATTAATTTGGAAGTGATTGATAAGTATAAAAGTAAATTTGTCGAGAAAGTGGGTTCGACAATTGATGCAGAAGAAAAAAGAGAAAAATTTAGGGAAGTTTACGGAGAAACATTCAAAGAAGTTGCGCAATTTTTTGGAGCAACTCATATGATCCAAGGGACTTTGGCTACGGACTTAATTGAATCAGGAAGACTGGGAGAATCTGCTTTGATAAAAACTCATCACAATGTTTACCTGGATCTCGGCTTGAAGGAGATAATGCCGATCGCGGACTTTTTTAAATTTGAAGTTCGAGAGATTGCGAAGGAGTTTGGCTTGGAAGAATTAATTTCTGGCCGACAACCTTTCCCTGGCCCCGGTCTTTATTTGAGAATTATAGGAGTGCCGGTCACAGAAGAATTGTTGGAAATTGTGAGAGAAGCTGACTACCAAGTGGCTCAGATTTTAAAAAAACATAATTTATATGATGCGATTTCTCAAACAATTGTCGCCCTTCTAGGAGTAAAGACAGTCGGGGTAAAAGGAGACGGTCGGGTTTACGGATATTCCTTGGTGGTTCGAACAGTTGAAACGACGGACTTTATGACAGTGAAGGGTTTTTATTTGAATAAAGACATTTGCGAAGAAATCGTGGGGGCTCTTTCTAAACATCCCAAAATTGTAAGGGTAATGTTCGATTGGACCACGAAACCACCAGCTACTACCGAATTTGAATAAAAAATGTTATAATCTCTAAGTAGTATTATAATTAACTTCCCTTTGGTTTTGTCGAAGGGTAAAACAAAAAATATATGGCAACATCAGCATTTATGAAGCCTCTTAATATCAGCGCAGACCTCGCAGTAGTAGTCGGGAAAGGCCCAATGCCAAGATCTGAAGTAGTAAAAAAACTTTGGGTTTACATTAAGAAAAATAATCTGCAGGATCCAAAAGCAAAGAGGAATATTGTTGCGGACGAAAGTTTGAAAAAGGTATTTGGCGGAAAAGCTTTAGTGGATATGTTTGAAATGACCAAATTGGTCTCAAAGCATCTTTCCTAAGAAAGAAGTTGTAGAAAAAGCCCCGACCTCTTTGGTCGGGGCTTTTTAAATGGTAAAATTATAACGTGCTAACCTTTACTAAAAAAGAACTTGAGCAGATTATGAAAATAACCACTCCAGCTAAGGTGCAAGATTATTTGAATACACTCGAGTTCAATTTTGAGGAAAAAGGAGATATGCTGAAATCTCCGATTTTGACTATGAGGACAAAAAAGGCTCATTGTACGGAGGCGGCGATTCTTGGAGCATATATTTTATCTTGCCATGGTCACAAGCCCCTCATTCTTCATTTAAAGACAATCAAAGGTGATTTTGATCACGTGGTGGCTTTATTCAAAGAAGAAGGACTCTGGGGAGCGTTATCGAAAACCAATCACGCAGTACTCCGATATCGTGAGCCGATTTATAAAAATATTCGGGAACTCGTGATGTCCTATTTTCACGAATATTTTTTGGACAACGGCGTAAAAACATTGCGACAATATTCTGTACCGCTTGACTTAAGTGTTTTTGAAAAAGGATGGGAGACCGTAGAAGGTGATTTGTGGGGGGTAGACCAAGAGCTGGATAAAATAAAACATTACAATATCGCTCCGAAAAAAGCTTTAAAAAAACTCCGCAAGGCGGACAAAATTGAAATCGAAGCCGGCAAAATTGTAGAATATAAGAAAAGGAAATAAATTTTATGAAACCAAAAAGATTTTATCCAATAGAAAACAAAGAGATATTAATGGCCGCGATAAAGTATGTGCATTTAGAATGTTTCAAATTATGTCACGTTGCTCTAGGGAAGTATCTTCCAGTGGCTGGGAACCTAGGAATATTTTGTCATGATGAAAAGGAGTATGAATTTCTGACAGAACTCGGGGAAGACTTGACGGATTTTCGCGATAGTCTTTACGGAAAATACTTTCGCTTGTATAAGCCAATTGTTATTCCGGCGAATGATGACATTCCGGAAACGAAGTATGAATATTTATATATCAGAAAGCCAGACGAATTAAGGCCTGAGGTAGGGGATGTCGATTTTATTATTTCTGAGAATGAGTTTGAAAAGATTAGGAATTCGGAGGCAGTGAATGATATTTCTATTTTTAATAGGCCAGACCTTGGCATGTGCGGACTTTCAAGCTCGGATTTTGATGTGTTGTCATTTTTGACAACTAAAACAATAACGGAGGTTTTAGGAAAATAAATTTAGTATAATAGAACTATGAAATTAATATCATTAAATATTGAAAACAATTTGCACTTAGATACCGTTTTAGAATTTCTTAAAATTGAAAGACCAGATATTGTTTGTTTGCAGGAGCTTTTGGAGGAAGATTTTCATCGTTTTGAAAATGAATTGGAAATGGACGGGGTGTATATATTATGGAGCTACTGGAATAATTTGGAAAACTATCCACAATTGACTGGCAAAAAGCAAGGAGTAGGAATTTTTGCAAAAGATATTATTGATTCCGGATCGGTTTTTTACGTTGGGAATAAAGAAAATATGGCGAAGTCATTTGAAGAATATTCGAAAGAGAAAGAATTTCAGAAAAACAGGGCTTTTGTGTGGGCAAATGTAAAAGATAGTGAAGGAGAAGTATTCAAATTTGTTACGACGCAATTGCCAGTAACTAATAAAGGAGAAGTAACTCCATTTCAGCTTGAAGCAATAGAAGCGCTTTTGAAAGAACTAAAGGATTTCAGAGAATTTGTTTTGTGTGGTGACACAAATGCTCCTCGAGGGGGAGCGGCATTTAGACTCTTGGCAGAAAAATACAAAGACAACATTCCAGAAGAATACAAAACTAGTATTGATCAGAATCTGCATAGAGTAAAAGGTATTCAGTTTGTGGTAGATTGTCTTTTTACGACTCCTGGGTATGAAGCCTCAAGCGTTAGATTAACGGATGGGGTTAGTGATCATATGGCGGTGGTGGCTGAGATTAGTAAAACGCAAGTAAAATAAAATTATGAAAATAGAACGGCCAAAATCAAAACAACCGATACCAGAAAATGCCAAAAAGGTATTTAAGGGGGTACTTTTTGACGTATATCAATGGGAACAAAATCTTTTCAACGGGACTAAAACAATTTTTGAAAAAGCCAAAAGACCAGATACCGTTGTGATATTTCCGATTCTCCCAGATGGACGGATTCTCTTACTGGAACAAGAACAGCCTGGCAGAATACCCTCTTTTGATACGCCTGGAGGTCGGATAGAAGAAGGAGAAGATGTTCTTTCTGCTGCGAAGAGGGAAATGCTTGAAGAAACGGGTTATGAAGCCGAAAAATTTATTTTATTAGATGCTCAGCAGCCAATAAATAAAGTTGATTGGGCCGTGTATACTTTTATCGCGAAAGGCTTGAGAAAAGTTGGAGAAATAAATCCCGATGCCGGAGAAAAAATAAAACTTTATCCTGTGAATTTTGATAAACTTTTAGATACTGTGACAGCCGAAAATTTTTATTCCCCCGAACCGATGATAAAATTTCTTGAAGTAAAGTACAACTCAGAAAAGAGAAAAGAACTTGAAGAATTGTTTAAACCGTTAGCATAATTTTATGATTAAAACCGTAATTTTTGATTTGAATGGAATATTTTTGCAAAGCCCAAGGTTGAGCGATAGGTTTAGCAAAGATTTTGGCGTCGAGAAGGAGACATTTTTACCAAAGCTTTCAGAAATTATGGAGAAGGTCAGGAAGCCAGGAGCAAAACCCGCTTTTTTCTATTGGAAAGAAGTTTTGAAGGAATGGAAAGTAGAAATTACTGAGAACAAATTTTGGAGTTATTGGTTTGGAGCGGAAGTAAAGTCCGATAAGATGATTGTGTTTGCCAAATACTTGAGGGAAAGAGGAATTAAAGTTTTTATTCTTTCAAATAATTTTAAAGAACGAGCAGATTATTATAATCAATATCCTTGGATGAGGGAAGCGGTAGACAGCGTTTACTTTTCTTGGCAGACGGGTTTTTTGAAGCCCGATGTCCGGGCCTGGGAACATATTTTGTCCGAGAACAATCTTAAAGGGGAGGAATGTATTTATTTTGATGACCAAGAAAAGAATTTGAAAGCGGCAGAAAGCATCGGGATAAAGTCTTTCAAATTTTCAAATGAAGAGGAATTAGAAAAAATAGTAAACGAACAATTGGACCGATAATTTAATTATGAAACAGAAATTAAAACTAATTTTACCAAACAGAAAATACGCACTTTCATATTTGAAAGGGGAAAAAGAATACGAAAAAGACAAAAGAATAATAGCCGCCGGCGGTGGAACTAATTTGTTTCATTCACCTGAAGATTTCTACATTTACAAAAATAGAATGATTGAAAGAAGAAAAGGGATAAATCTAGGGAAAGATTGGGTTCCTTCGACTTTATACTGGGCTGTAGTGGGGGAAAAATTTGTAGGACGATTAGACTTAAGGCATCGGTTAAATAAAAATTTACTACTGATGGGCGGGCATATTGGTTATGCCGTAGTTCCAAGCGAGAGAAAGAAGGGTTATGGCACAGAAATGCTTCGTCTTGGATTAAAAAAAGCCAAAAAATTGTGCATAAAAAAGGCATTGGTTACCTGTGACGAGAAAAATATCGGCTCAAAAAAAATTATCGAGAAAAATGGCGGGATATTTGAAAACAAAACCAAGAATGAGGGGATATATAAATTAAGGTATTGGATAAAGCTTTAAGCTGGTATAATAAATGAATGCAAAAAAACAATATACACATTATAAAAATGGGAGGGACGATAGAGTTTAGGGACCCAGCTTATGAGAAGATAAATAAACTAATGAAACTGGATGTTTCGATTGATAATTATTTGAAAAATCTAGTTAAGCCTCACTTTACTTATGATATTGAGATTGTGTGTGAAAAGGATAGTCGGGAGATTACGGAAGAAGATTTAAATAAATTATGGCTTGCGGTGAAAGCTGCAAAAGAGGAAAACATTTTGATAACACACGGGACTTTTACGATGAAGAACACGGCTAAATTTCTGGAGGACTTAGCGGCTAAAGAAAAGGTAAACAAGAAAATTATTTTGACCGGATCGATGATTCCGATTGTTGGTTTCTCTATCTCGGATGCATCTTTTAATCTAGGGTTTAGTTTGGGTTCATTTAGCGGCATCCTGCCAGGAGTATATATTTGCATGAATGGTGGCATCTTTAAAGCTGACGAGATAGAAAAAAATACTGAGTCGTTTAGATTTGAATAAAAATATGACCAACTTACCATCTAAAAGATTAATATTGGTTCAGATTTTCATTATTTTTGTCTTACCGGTTTTTTTATTGTATTTTCATATTCTGCCTGTTAGTTGGCGTTTCGTGATGCTTGCCATTAGTTCGCTTGTTATTTACGGAATTATTCGAAAAGAAGAATGGAGTTTTGAAGAGATGGGTGTTCGGCATGACAATTTTAAAAAATCCTTGCCTTTTTATTTTTCTTTTGTGGTGGTGGGGATTATTGCTCTTTTCCTTATTGATCACAAACTAAATATGCCAGACATTGACACTAAAAAATATATTATTCACACTTGGATTTTTTTTATTCCAATTTCGTTTTTTCAGGAATTCGCTTTTCGTTCCTTCCTTATTCCAAGATTAGAGAAATTATACTCAAATAAATACTTGATTATTCTGTTTAACGCCATTTTGTTTACGCTCTTACATATTATTTTTCCGAATTTAGGGATAGGCTTACCTATTGCTTTTGTTTCTGGGATTTTCTTTGCTTTGCTTTATTTGAAGTATCCGAATCTAGTGCTTATTTCGATTGCACATTCGGTGCTCAATATTGTTGCGGTCTTGCTAGGATTTTTTGTTATCCGTTAGAAGAAAATTCCCATAATTTTATTTATAAACCTTTTAAAACCATTTTCTTTTTTTACTGGGACGGTATTTGTTGGAATAATTATTTCTGGGGCAGGAGGGGTAGCGCTGATAGATTCCAAATTTTTTGTTTTGGTTATTTTAGGTTTTAGTATGTTTTGTTTTTCAACTGCCACAGGTTTAACTTCCGGTTCTGGTTGTTTAAATTTTTGGATTGTTTGATTCCAGGGGTTTCCAGCAACAGATGAAAGGACATAAGCGGTTTCCCAAATTTTAGAGTTTAGGTCAGTTTCTTTTATCCCGCCATCAATGTCCTGATTGATAGCCAAATAATCAAGTGGAGTGCTTGTCCCGTCACCAGTGGAATTGGTTTTTACCCAATCAATCGGTTTTTCACCAAGAGCCAAAATTCCTTGCATCGCCCAAGCGGTGGTAGAGATATTTCCAAAGCCGCCATCCGTTTTTTGATTTTGTTTTAAATAAATTGCTGCCTTTTCTAAGGCGCTTTTTACTAGGAGATTTTCTTTTGAGAATGCGAGAGCTTCGATTGCAGCACCAGTCAGGTCGATACTGTCATTCCAAGAGCCATCTATTTTTTGGTTGTTAAGAATAAAAACTATATCACCCGAAATCATTTTATTTCCGGTTTCATAACCGGCATTCTGCAGTACCACGAGCGCAAAAATATCATCGTTCTCTTCGTTTGGATCGCCAAATTGTTTTCCGTCAAAAGTATTGGTTATTTTTTCGATATAATTTTCTCCGTTAATATTATATGGATTAATTCCTAAGGACATTGTCGCGATTGCTCGTCTTTCATAATCGGTAAGCAGAGTGCCTTTTATTTTGTTACTGGAATAATATTTAGTTAATTTGATCTTAGTGTTCTGATATTTGTCTGTTCCCATTAGTGCTAGGGTTGACCAATCCGTATAAATTTCTTCTCCCCAAGTGCCATTAATTTTTTGTTGGTCGGCTAAAAATTTATATGCCTTATCAATGTCAAAGGTGACTTTTGGCACTATGGGTTTGAACATTATTCTTCCTCCACCACTTCCGCCTCCACCGTTTGAAATAGGGACAGGGTCAGGGGCTGGTGGGCTAAGCGGATTTATATTGTAATAAAATAATATATTATCATTTGGATTTAATATGTACTGTTTGGCTGAACAGCTATAAGGGGCATCTTGATGACAAGCAAAATCCGAGTATGGATTGTTTGTGTTTAGGTTAGCAAGCCACATCCAGTATGCACCATTATTGTTATCATTATTTACGATTCCATTGATTGAATTTGTCCACAGCCCGGACCATTCGCTAGGAATTCCTGATTTAACTAAAGCACAGTATGCGGTTTCTTTCATTACTCCATCGCCTTCACTGTCACACGGTTCAACTTCCATATCACTATCATAGATAATGCCGGTATCTATTTGGATTTTTAAATGTACTGGAGTATTTGCAAAAACACTACGGCTGATAAATAAAACCATAATTAACACTAAAACTTTAATAACTCTTTTCATAATGCCATGAGACAATGTCCCCATTGTTTATTTGATAATTCGACACACCGATTGTTGCTTTTTTACCATTTACATAATAAATCCAATTTTTTTCCCCACCGTTTTTTACCCCATTAATACTCTCAATCAATTTTCCCATTCCTGAATAAGTTTTATCTTTGAAAGTTATTTTTCCGTTGTTTTGTAAATTTTCCATAAAACTATAAACACTCAAGGGCCCCGATATCATGTTTTCATATTTTAGGCCGTTTATTTCAAAAAAAATTCCTATAGGGGTTGTTTTTTTATTGATGGTGGACGGTTCTACTTTCTGGCTGAGAGCGGGGGACACAGGAAATTTTTTATAAATACGAATAAATAGCAAACAAACAAAAATTAGAAAGATAATCAATATTAATTTTTCGGTTTTTTTACTCATAAATAAAAAAAATTCTGCTTCCGGCAGAATTTTGGGCTTCCAAAAAAGAAGTTTCCTGCTCGGGATTGTCTTAAATGATTGGTATTCGGACTCGTCCCCCAAGAGGGCTTACCGTAGCGGCACTGTACTGGAATCAAACCAGTTTCCCCAATCACTTATATAAATTACTATACGAACTTCTTTATTCTATGCTTTCGTAAAATTGAAGTCAACCCGATAAAGACGGGGTAAATTTTACGTGTGGATAAGATTTGATATAATAGATAGATGAAAAAGATAAAAGTAATGGTGTTTGGAACTTTTGATGGAATCCACAGAGGGCATTTGAATTTTTTCAAACAGGCAAAAAAGTTAGCCAAAAACTCGTTTTTAATTGTTTCAATTGCGCGAGATATAAACGTTAAAAGAATCAAAGACAAAATACCAGATTTTTCGGAAAAGAAAAGATTGGTTTTGGTAAAAAAAACTAGAATAGCAGATAAAGTTGTTTTAGGAGGCTTGAATAATTACTTATCACAAATAGTAAAAGAGGATCCCGATATTATTGCACTTGGCTACGACCAGAGGGCATACGTGAAAGACTTAAAAAAAGATTTGGAAATAAATGGTTTAATCACTAAGGTAAGAAGGTTAAAGCCATATAAAGCACATATTTACAAAAATCATTTGCTAAAGAAATAAAGCATTGATATAATATTTTTTACCTATGAAATAAATAGGCTAATTATTATTAATAATTACTACTATATGAAAAATACAAATCTAAAAGAAATGTTTAAAAAAGCATTTTCAAATAAGACATTTGTATATGCTTTTCTTGCTAGTCTTGTTTCTTTTTTTTTAATTTTGATTATTGGATTCGGGATAGTTTGGATTTATCGAGCAAATGTTTTTGGTTATTTTGCTAAAGAATATTTACGAGAATCCAAATTGCCAAGTAATTCTCAGGCGGGTGCTGTTACTTTTGAAAAACAGTCCATCCTCTCCCAAGAGTCTTTGGTCGTTGATGCAGTTAAAAAATCGAGCCCTGCTGTTGTTTCTATTATCCTTAGCCAAAATGTACCAAAATACCAGACTTGCACTGATCCCAATGGACAGAATCGAAATCCCTTCGAAGATCTTTTCCCAGGGCTACCAAATAATTTCTTCAACATTCCGCAGTATTGTCAGAATGGAACTCAAAAAAAAGACATCGGAGGAGGATCAGGATTTTTTGTATCAAGCAATGGCTTGATTGTTACCAATAAACATGTGGTAGATCAGCTAGGAGTGGATTACACGGTTTATACCAATGATGGTAAAAAACATACGGCAAAAGTGATCGCCAAGGACCCAATACTCGACGTTGCACTGATAAAAATCGATGGTTCAGATTACCCACCACTTTCTTTTGGTAATTCGGATAATCTCCAAGTTGGTCAAAGTGTAATCGCAATCGGAAATGCACTTGGGGAATTTAGAAACTCTGTTTCTGTCGGGGTTGTTTCAGGACTTACTCGTTCAATTACCGCTGGAGATACGACGGGCGGCGGCACTGAAACCTTGGACCATGTTATTCAAACAGATGCAGCCATTAATCCTGGAAATTCTGGTGGCCCGTTGCTTGATCTTTCTGGACGAGTTATCGGTATAAATGTGGCGATTGCGCAAGGTTCTCAAAATGTAGGTTTTGCTCTTCCAGTAAATTCTATTGAGGGGTCAATCACCTCGGTAAAAAATACAGGAAAAATTATTCGACCATATTTAGGGGTCAGATATATTTCAATTACTCCTGAAATCAAAGATGCCAATAAACTTTCTGTAGATTATGGAGTCCTTGTTAAACCAGGGAACCAGGCGACTGACCTTGCGGTCATTCCCGGAAGTCCAGCGGATAAAGCAGGGATCGTGGAAAATGACATACTTTTGGAAGTAAATGGAGTAAAAATTGACGATCAAAATTCTTTGGCTATGGCTATTCGCAGTAAAAATGTCGGGGATGCTATTACCTTAAAAATTCTCCATAGGGGGGTAGAAAAGACTGTTCAAGTTACGCTGGAAGCTGCCAAATAGATATTATTTAATGTCTCGAAGCCGTAAAGTTATTAGGAGTCCTAAAAGCAAAAAGGCAGCAATAATAAAAAATAAAAAATTAAAAGATGGGAGGATAAACAGTAAAGGAGTGGCAATGGCGGGAGCGATAATGTAAGAAAGGGGAAAAGTATTTCGGAAAAAACTAACTTCATCCGCGTTTTTTTCCTTGACTACTTTGAAGAAATAACCTTCACTCATTACTTCGATACTAGCAGCTCCAATCCGAGTACAGAAAAAAACGCCCGCCCAGACAAGGACGCTTGCGCTATTAATAAAAGGAATCAGGAAAGTAAAGAAGATGCTAATTAAAAAACCGGTAATTAATATTTTCTTTTCACCAATTTTGTCCGATAACCTTCCGAGAGGATAATCTACTAAAACAAAAGGGATAAGCATAATAGTAAGGATAATTCCTATTTGCTCCCAGTTGAAGTGAAGATATTCCGACATATAGATTGGAGAGTAGATAACCATCCAGGCAAAAAATAATTTTAAGATAAGATTTATTAAATATATTTTTGAAATATTTCTATTTTGGATAAACACTCTTAGTGTTTTCAATATCGGCACCTTTATGTACTTCGGGTCCTTGAAATTCCCAAAGAAAAAAAGAAAAATTACTGAAACGAGAAACATAAAGCTTGCTGAAAAGAAATATACTCCTCGGAAAGAACCACTTGCTACTAGCGAACTCGAAATAATTTGAGCCAAAATCCAGGCAATATTAACAGTCATTAAGAACAGTCCGCGTAGTTTTCCAACCGAGTGATTTTTTGACATATCCTCGACAAAAATATCAAACGATGCAATAAGAAAATTCATCGAAATAAAAAATAATATAAAAGCCGGAATAACAATGTAAGCATTTCCTGCCAGTGCCATCACACAGAGGGCAATAAAATTCAACAAAGAAAACAAAAGAGCAGTGAAGCGGTTTCCTAGTTGCGCAAGAATTATTGGCATTTTAAGAAGGGACCAGACAGTCAGGATTGATGCTATAATAAAAATAGCTCCAACCGAATACTCGCTAACAAATCTACCTAGGAAACTGGAGTTAACATAAGAAATGAGAGCGAGAGAAACGGAAAACAAGAATCCTGCCAGATATGTGATGTTTTTATGATTTGGCATATTTGCTATTTTTAATATTTAGACACTTAAGACAACTGGAATAACAAGTGGGCGCTTGGCTGTTTTTTGATAAAGATATTTTGAAATAATTTCTCCTAAATTATTCTTGATATGATCAAGATCAAGTGGGTTCATTTTCATCGTGGAGTCTTCTACTGATTTTTTGATAATGATTCGTACTTGTCGAAGAAGTTCCTGGTTTTCTTTCAAGTAAACAAAACCACGGGAAATCAAGTCAGGGGACTTTTTAAGTTTGCCAGTATTTTGATCTATCACCGCGATAACTACAAACATTCCATCTTGAGCAAGCATTACTCGGTCGCGGATAACTACGTCTTGTACATCTGAAATTGCTAGTCCATCTACCATCATAGGAGCACTTGGAGCCTTTTCTTTTCGGAGGACCATTTTGTTTCCATCAGCGGAAATTTCAATTACCGAACCATTGTCAGGAACGATAATATGGTCTTCTGGCATTCCCAATTCCATTGCGACTTCTTTATGAAGTTCAAGCATAAAATGATTGCCGTGAATCGGGATAAAAAATTTTGGATGCGTTTTTCGGTGGAGCCATCTTATATCTTCTTTGTTCCCGTGTCCAGTTGCGTGGATAAAGTCTTCTCCCGCGGTTCGATAACTTAGTATTTTTACTCCTTGACGAGAAAGATTGTCCTTAATTCTTTGTACTTTGATTTCATTTCCCGGCACAACCGAAGCTGAAAGGATAATAGTGTCTCCCTTTTTGATCCCGAATTTTTTATGCGATTTGTTGGCAGCTCTCGACAATGCAGCAAATTCTTCTCCTTGAGAACCAGTCATTAGGATAACAACTTTGTTTGGAGGATAGCTGTCTGCTTCTTCAATCGGAATAATTGTATCTTTTTTTGGTTTGAAATATCCGGCCTCAATCGCAACATCGATGTTAGTTTTCATTGAACGGCCATCGATAGCAATTTTTTTGCCGAGGGCTTCTGCAACTTTTACCACGTGAGTGAGACGGGTAATATGAGAAGCGAAAGCAGCTATAATTATTCGGCCGTTTATTTTTTTAATTAAGTTTTCGAGTCCTTGGTGCACTTTAATTTCAGGAAGTGAGAATCCTTCATTTTCAATGTTGGTTGAGTCGGTCATTAACAAAAGTACTTTTGCTTTGTCAAAAATGGAATAAACTTTTTCTTCTTCTTGACTTACGATACCATCTACTTGGTCTAGCTTATAATCGCCCGGAGTCACGATCCAACCATTTTTTGTTTCAATGATTATTCCCATCGAGTCCGGGATGGTGTGAGTAACTCCGAAAATCCTAACTTTAATTTTTCCACAAGTTATGATTTCGTTTTTTTCAACAACTTCGGCTTGAAGCGGTGGCAGGTGAGGGAATTCTGCTTGACGTTTTTTCATTAATAGAATAGAGAGATTTCTGGAATACACCTTTGGGTTTCCGATTCGAGACAGTACTACTGGCACCCCTCCGATATGATCTAAGTGTCCGTGGGTGATAAAAAGGCCTCTGATTTTGTCTTTGTGTTCTTCGAGATAAGTAGTATTTGGAATGACGTAATCTACTCCTGGAGTGTCTTCATTAGAAAAGTGCATTCCTGCGTCGACTATTATTATGTCTTCTCCGATTTCAATAGCAGTCATATTTTTTCCAATTTCTTCGACTCCACCTAGCGGAATAATTCGAATTTTCCCTTCTTCAATTTGAGGGACCTTTCCGTCACTGTTACTGTTCATCTGAGTTTTTAGTCCAGAGTTACTACTTCTTCTGACGTTTTGCTTTTTGCCGAATTTTGAATATTGATAAGTAGAATTTTTTATTCCTTTTTTCTTTTCTTGAAATTTATTTTCTGAATGGTAAGAGTCGGCTCGGCGAGATTGTCCTGCCCCAAATGAGTTTCGGGCGGGGAATCGGTGTTCGAATTTAAGTTCGGAAGGTTTTTCTTCTTTTTTGTTTTCAATACTTACAGCACTGAAAGATAGTCTTGTTTTTTTTGTCATTTATTTCTGTTTTTTTAGTTTAATAATTTTGGCTTTAAATTTAATTAAGATAAAGTCTGGGCTAGTTTTTTATTTAGAAAACATTTTCCAAATGTTTTCTGTCTTAAGATACCATAAATATGAATTAAGGAATCTATCAGAAGGAGAAGTAATATGCTCGACATTAATTCCCTTCAGATCACTTGATACTACGTAGATAAAGTCTGGGCTATACAAGAATACCGCCGGCAAATCTTTATTTATTTCGTCTTCAAATTGAACATATTTTTTTGCTCGAGCTTCCGAGTCGGTCATGGTGAAAGCGTCTTCCAATATTTTATCTACTTTTGCATTTGTATACATCGCGATGTTTCTTCCCGGGTCGGTTCGTTGGGAAGAATGCCAGAAAGAAAGCAAGTCGGATTCATGATTAATCATTTGACCATATAGAAGCACTTCATAATCACGTGGACGAATTATTGACTGATTCAGGTTACCTACCTCAAAAGTTTTTACATCCACTTTCATTCCAAGTGCCGTTAAATTTTGTCTTACAATTTCAGCGGACTCGGCAAGTTCTGGAGTATTTCCGGTCGAAATTGAAAATTCTAAGGTTGTGGTTGTTTTCTTTTTCTTTATCGTCACAGTCTTTTCCAAAAAACCAGCGGCGTTCTTTTTCCAACCGTCTTTTTCCAAAAGATTACTGGCTTTTGCAAAATTTTCTTCGGTAGTCCCTTTGATGTTACCGTTTGAATTTTCATAAACAACCAAACTTGATGGAATTGGATTATCGGTCACCATCCCATATCCAGAAAGAACGTCGTTCACGATTTTATCTTTGTCTATAGCGAGATTTATGGCCTCTTTTAAATTTTTGTCGGTGAAAATTTGATTCTTATTTTGATTGAAGAAAAGCCCAAAAACTCTTGGCAAGACAGAAGATTTAATGACATAGTTTTTTGATTTTAAATCTTCGGCATTTTTAGGAGTGATGGAACTTGCTTGGGAAATGTCCCCATTTGAAAGGGCAGAGATTAGGTCACTTCCATTGGGGTAAAAATTAAAAGTGATATTTCCAATGTATGGCACTCCTAAAACAAATTTATTAAAGGATTTTAATTCTAAACTATTTATTACCCCATTTGATTGTTTATTTACCTTTGTGACTTGGTAAGGACCGGATCCGACTGGGCTTATGTTGTGGTCGTTTATTTCGATTGGTGAATTTGACCATAAATACATTGGAAGAATTCCCAAAGTTGTATTGTCTAAGAATGAAGCATAAGGTTGTTTGAGCGTAAATTTAATTGTTTTCTCGTCAACCTTTTCTACAGTCACTCCGTCCCAATTTATTTTTTCTGGACTTTTTATAATCGGATCTTTTATTTCATTAATAGTAAAAATCACATCATCTGCCGTTACTGGTTTCCCATCTTGAAAGGATATGTTGTTCTTTAATGTAAAAGTATAAGTTAGACCATCCTTGGAGATCTCCGGTTTTTGAGCTAAATCGGGAATCAGATTGCCTTCAGTGTTTCTTCGCATTAGACCAGAATAAACAAGAGAAACTAAGTCATTATCGGCTGAGGTAATAGCGAGTATTGGATTTATGAACCTCGGAGAACCAATAATTCCTTCCGAGATTGAACCACCCTTAGCTGGAACACTAACCATAAAATTCTCATTCACTTTTTCGAGTAAAACTGCAGTACTAAAAAATAAAATTCCCAAAAGAACTAAAAAAACAATCCGTTCTTTTTTTGAAAACGAAGAAAGAGCCATTTTAATTTTATTTTGTAAAGGCAATATAAAATTACGGGTACGATTGTAGAAATTTTCCATATAAAGAAAAAAATGCAAAAAATTTAGCGGTAGCTTCTATCTTTTTATTATTATAGCGAGAAATGCGGATAAAGCAAAAAGAATCCCGATCACTATCGATAAGTAAAAAAGAAATTTCTCAAAACCCCGACGAGTATGATGGAAGGTGTCATCACCTCCTCCGAGTGCTCCACCTAGGCCAGCGGCTGATTGCTGAAGTAGGATAGCTATAATTAATACTACTGAAAAGACGATCTGCGCATATGGCAGTATTTTGGCTATTAAATGCATGGATTCATTATTGCATAAACCAGCCCAAAATGCAAACCAATAAGTTTTTTATTTTTTATACTATTTTATACAATTGGCGTATCATTTTCAAATCTAAATTAATATTCTTCATTTCCACGTACTTCAATTACTTGTTTGCCAAGAGTAAAAACTTGATCCTCCTCTTTAAGGATGTTAAAGACGGTGTTTATTGTCTTTGCGGATATCGTATCGGAAATGACGTTGGAAGAGGCTATGTTACTATCAATTTCGTTCATTCCATTCCTTCTCAGGCGGAGTTCGTAACTTTTTTTTAAAAAAGCGCATACTTTTTCAAAGTTCTTATAATCGCTTAATGCAGATGGAGTCAATTTTTGCTTCAAGAAAATGTCACGCATTGAAGTAATGTCATCTTTGGAAATATTCATTTTTAAAATAAGAGCGATAAAAACTTTTTCATTTTCAGTTAAAGAATTTGTCCAAATATTTTTTATGAAATTAGACCTTTCCATTCTAGTGATAAAAATCCATGGCACGACACTTATTAAAGTAAAAATCCAGAGAATTCCAAATATTTTTAATGATTGTGTTTGATCAGCATTTACTATTAAAAGATTAAAAATACTATGTACAGTGATCGCAATCATAATACCGATAAAAGTGAACCACATTTTTTTTGAACGTGATTCAAAATAGGCGAATCCGAGGGCAAGTCCGGACATGCTTAGGGTGACTGCATGCAGAAGATCTGCTCCCAAAAAACGCATACCCCCAGAAAGGGTCGCTTGTGGGAGATCCTGAACAAGAACAGGATGCAAAATATAGAGCGCATTTTCAAGTCCAGCAAAACCGAGCCCGATGGTTATGGCAGTAAGAAGATAATCTCGTGGGCCATTGAAAAATCGTGATTTAATAGATATTACAAACAAAAGAACGCTTAATTTTAAAATCTCTTCACACGTTGCCCAAAGAATGGTAAGCAGAGTAGTATTGGTCGAGATTGTGGATACAAAGTTCTCAAGAGGTAACGCGGGCATAACAGAAATTATTCCACCCAAAAATGCTATTGCAAGAAATCCTTTCCGTCTCGGATGCTTTCGATTTAACCACAGACAAAATGCTAGCCAAATGGCTGGAAGTATCATAGAATACGCCAACGTAATTGCAAGGGCTGACATTCTTGGTGTAACCAAAAAACTTAGTAATAATTTATTAAGATATTCCATAGAATATAACCTCTAAATAATAACATTTCCAATTTTAGTTATCCACAGTGTTATAATAAAGATTAGCCAAGAATATGTCATACTGTCAAGTATTAATAATAGGTCGCTTTTAATAATTTTAATATAAAAATATATTT